>NZ_JFGV01000086.1:0-19325 GCF_000612035.1 Photorhabdus aegyptia
CGGGTAGAGCACGCTGGCAATGGCCGACGCCGCTAATTCACCGCCTGCCGCGCCCACCGCCCCCGCAGTGGCAGAGCCGCCCTTCATTTCAGCAATCACCCCACCTAAAATCGCGTGGGCCGCCAGATTGGTGGCTTTTTCTTCCGCCGTCAGCTCATCATAATGTTTTTTACCATTATAGGTCAGATCTTTCACCGCATTCGCTAGATACGGTGCCGCACCGGTGGCAATCGCGGCCTTAATATCACCCCCGGCCAGCCCCTGAAGTGCGCCGACCACGGCCGTGACAGCCTGACGCTTCGAGCTGCCAATATCAGCACCCTGATCTTTTATGGCACCGTCATAAGCTATCTTATATGCCCGATCAGCAAGGCTTTTTGCATCGATTACTTTACCTTCCTTCTTTAGTTGCTCTTCGGCATCCTGTTTCAGTTTCAACTGCGTTTGTGGATCTTTCAGCTTTTCCGTCGCGGTTTTCGTCGCCTTAATCGCCTCATGAGTATTGTAGATATCCATCACCTGGACACCGATTTCGGCGATAGCCTGCGCCTGTGCCAGCCGTCGCTGCTCTTTCTCCTTGTCGAAAATAGGTGTCAGACCGTTGGCAGCATTTTTCGTATCACGACTCAGCTCTGCTATATCCTGTTTTTGTCTGTCCTTATCACGTACGATAATCGTACCGTCTTCTACTGCCGCATGAGTCGTGGACGATTGACTGTCGCTCCGATTGGTGCCCGCCAGCATATTTGACGTCATGTTGGACGCCAGCTGGCTGCCAATCGCGCCACCTGTGCTAACCCCCACACTCTGGTGTTCAGTCTTATACTCCGCTTTATTTTCGATATTGCTAAAGCCCAGCGTCCCCGTCTCCAGACGGTTTTTGTCTTTATCTGCCGTACTGGCAATCACCGCACCATCCAACTGGGTATGCTCACCGACCTTAACATCAAAACCACCCTGACCTGCAAAGATACCCGTCTGCTCTTTCACTGAGTCAAACTTACTGTGTATTTTGTCACGGCTGGCATTCACACTTGCCGAACCATTCATCGAACCATACGTAAAGCCGGCGCCAGCGCTGACATTCTCCTGTTTGCTGTCGTAATTGTCTTTGTCCTGTTCGCTTTGCAGGTGCAAGCTACGGCCGACATCGGCAGTCACTTTATCCCCGCTGATCTGTGCCCCTTTCAGCGTCGTATCCTGCCCAGATTTTAGGGTGACCTGATTACCCGCATCGACCAATGTTTCAGTGTGGGTCACTCCGTCGCCTTTTTCATGGCCTTTGCCTGCATTGACGCTGGCAGAAAATTTAATACCGTAACCGCCCTGCCCAGCAGTCAGTCCCACACCGACACTGCCGCCTTTGCTGCTGTTTTTACCTCTGGTGGTCTGGGTATTTTCGGCAGATTCCAGCACGACATCACGTTTAGCGTCTATTTCAATATCACGACCCGCTTTCAGGCTGCTGCCTGTCACTTGGATATTACCGCTGTTTTCGATATCTGAACTGCCTCCGGTCGCCTTAATACGAATATCCTGCCCCGCACTCAGGCTACTACCCTGCGATTGTGCCTGTTCAGTACGGGTTTCGGATTTCGATGACTGGCTACCGTAAGAGAGCTGAATGCCGATGGTGTCGTTTGGTTTGTCGGCCTTACCGCCCGCCTGATTAATGGCATCAGCTTTCGCAGACTCCGCCTGACTGAGCTGCCAAGCCTGATAACCTTGTGCGCCAGACAGTGCCGCTTTAGTGCTTTGCAAGGCTTTGAGCCGCCCGTCACTCTCTTTTCTGGCCTGCTGTGCCGTGCTGACCGCAGTATTGAGCGCACTGCCCACCGTCCCTGACAACGCCACGGTTAACCCACTTTGTTTCGACTCGAACGTCTCCGTCCGAGTGCGCTTGTCATACCCCGGGTCAATCTGCACGCTGTCGCCAGTAATACTGTTGGCTTCCAGCTGTGTACGGTTGGTAGTGGTTTCCGCCAGTAATTTCACGTCCCCGCCTGCCTGCAAGCGGGTAGTTCCCCCAGCTTTAGCCTGACTCCCTTGCAGAGTAATGTCCTGCCCAGCGGCCAAGCTGAGATCGCCACCGGCATTCAGCGTACTGCCAAGTGCCTGTTGCCACTCACCGCTAACCTGCGCCATACGCTTTCCAGGGTTCTCCATACCGCTACTGCTGCGATTGCCCATCGCTCCCGAAATCACCTCAAGGTCAGCCGTGGCGGTGCTTCTGGCCGCAGTGATATCCAGATTGTTGCGCGCGTGCAAACCGAGGTTCTGCGTGGCGCCAAGTTTGGCCCCTTGCAACCGGATATCCCCGCCGCTGAGGCTGAGTTCACGTGCACTTATCGTTGCCTGACGCAACGCATCCTGTAGATTAGTGCTCAGGGTAAGAGTATCCGCCTGCACATTAACGCTGTCTGCACGGATATCGCCGCCCTGATGTAGGAACTGACCGGCGTCAATGTTAAGCGCCTTATCAGCAAACAGATTACCGGCGTTGTTGAGACTGTTCGCTGACAGTTGCAGATTGCCTCCGCCAATCAGAGCACCGTCGCCAGTAAGCCGCAAAGTAGTGTTGGCAAGATAGACCTTGGGCACCCACACTGTCTGCGGGCCGGTGGCAGTCTCGACCGTCTCACTCACCAGCCAGATGATATCCTGCCGCAACGTCGCAATTTGCGTCGGCGTCAACGCCACACCTGGTTTCAGATGGAAATCTTTTGCCACCTTGACACCATTGTTCATCAGCGACTAGTATTGCTCCATCGCATCTTCGCCGTGCACGGAAGGACGACCAGTGAGTTTAAGCACCTGCTCACGTACCAGACGTTGTTCATAGAACCCGTCACCCAGGCGTTTATGCGCCTGCACCGGGTCATATCCCACCTGTTGCAGCAGGTAATCGCTGCTGATAAACCGGTTTCTGCTGGTAAAGCGTTCGTCGGTCACCACCAAATAAGGACTCCCTTCAGCCGGGTGCTGACGGAACAAGCCGTTATTAGGGACAAATGTTGCCATACTGCCGAGATGTTGTTTATTGGTCAGTGCCAGTTCGGCCGGTGTGAGTGGCCGGTTGTTCGGTGTAAGTGGCTGGCTACTCGGCGTAATCGGCTGAATGTCTGGTGTGAGCGGCCGACTTCCCGGCGTGAGCGGCTGGATATCCGGTGTAAGCGGCTGACTACCCGGTGTGAGTGGCAAGATATCCGGTGTGAGCGGTCGGCTACTCGGCGTCAGTTTCGTATCTCCCGTCTGCCAATCCTCCCCATCAACCGTCACCGCCAGTGGATTACGTTCCCATTCCGCACGTTCGGCCTCCGCCGCCTTCTGTGCCGCATCGACGCTACTGATTTGCGCCTGATTGACTGTGGTGTTTTCCAAATGTGCGCCGTTGATAGTGACGTTACCATGCCCTGTGATGATACCGTCAATGGTGGTCAACGCTTTGGTCTCGTCACGGTTGAAGGTTGGGTACCAATGCCTGGTGTCCCTGTCGTAGTGATCGACAATGTACTCTTGATACCGTTCGTTCACCGAATAGCCCCGATTGGTGACCTTACCATCGCCTTTCATCGACAGATCGCCGTTGGCACTGAGGGTGCTGGCGTCATTGAGCAGCTGATCGACAATGCGCAGCACCATGTTGCCGCCCGCCAGAATATGGGCGCCGGTACCCGCAGACACCAATTTGTCCCTTGTCACCGTCCCGGTTGTCGAACGTTCACGGAAATTATTGTAGTCAGTCACAAAGGGCGCATCTGCAATGTCGACATGCTTCTCCGGGTCCCATTGCTCAATCCGCCCCCGGTTGTGCTCGCGCCAGACCGTGTTGTGATAAGGTGTCGGCACCGCACGCTGACGAAAACCGCGCGTCTCGTAAAACGTCATGTCGTAGCCGCCGTCGCTGCCCGGCGTCAGAGCCAGGTAGTTCACCCATAACTCACGCATCTCCCCCCAACTATCCTTCACTCGCACCTGTGCTCGTTTGCCAGTGGCATCGATAGCCAGTAAGGTACATAACGACTATTTTCCGCCGCAGCGTCATCGCGGAACGTTAGACGCTGTGTGGTAGGCGTCATGGTGTTTTTGTCGGGATTGACCTTCGAGCCGTAAGAGCGCCAGTTGTAGTTGTAACGGTGCCATTTGTAATCGCTTTTTTCCGCCTCGCGTGTGATGTCAAGCCCTTCGCGCAGGTTATCCAGCCGTTTGGCCTCAACCCAAACATCTCCGTCAGCCTCAATGCGGCTTGCCCGATTCTCAATCCGGCCATCACTGCCAAGATGCAGAGTACCGCTGCTATAGATCAGGCTGCCATCCCGGTTGGTCAGACGCTCGCCGACATGCAGGTTCAGACTCTCCGTGGCGGCGATCACCGCATCGCGTCCGTAGTTGTCGATGACCCGACTACGCACCGTGATGTCATCACCCATGACGGTTGCCGGGTTGTCCAAGGTATCGCTGGTGAGCATCATGCTGTCGGCTTCCAGACGCCCCAAGTTGCGCAGTGTTCCAGTGGTCAGTTGCAGCGTTTTCCCGACCAAGGCACCCAAGTTAGTGAAATGGGTGCTGTTGACAATCAGATTACCCGGCAACAACCAGTCGGCCTGATTAGTCAGCATACCGGCAATAGAGAAGATCATCGCCCCGTTACTGCTCAGCGTATCGCCGATCCGATGGGTGTAGTCTTGTTGCACGGCAAGCGTCAGCGCCTGTTGGCTGAGCAATGTCCCGCCTTGGTTATTCAAGGTGTTGGCATTGACCACAAGCTGCTCCCCACTCTGAACGGTACCGCCCTGATTGAATAGTGTCAGTACAGAAGGCGCTCCAGTGTTACCGACATTGATGTTGAGTATTTTGTTGGCTAAGAGATGCCCCTGACGATTGTCCAGCACGCCAAGGTGCGATAGCGTCAAGGCTCCAGCGCTTTGCAGACGTCCTGCGGTATTATCCAGCTCGCGAGCAGTCACATCGGTGTACGTCGTGCCCAGTAGCAGCCCGCCTTCGCGGTTGTGCAGTCGATCGGCCTGCACAACCAGCGCATCCTGGCTGGTGATTTTCCCCTGCCTGCTGTTATTGAGTTGCTTACTGCCGAGACGCATCGCCTTGGTTGATATCAGTTGTCCTGCCTGATTGTTCACCTGTTCGCCGCTGAGTGTCAGCGTGTCGTTGCTATGAACTTTGCCCTGCTGATTATTGAGCACGTTAATGCGGTAAATACCGGTACCTTGGCTGATAATCATACCGTCCGGGTTATCAAGCCGACTCGCGGCAAGCTCAAGCGCTCCCCGGCTGCTGAACACACCCTGCCGGTTATCAACCCGTTCGGCCGATATCTGCTGGCCGCCGTTGCCTCTCACCACTCCCCGGGTATTGTCCAACAATCCCAAAATGCGCAACCCAAGCTGCTGCTGGCTGTCCATCGAACCCGCCTCGTTCAGCAGCGATTGCGCACCAAGCTGCATATCCCCACCACTTTTCAACTTGCCCTGACGATTATCCAGGGTACCGCTTAAGGTCAACCGCATCTGCTTCTGGCTGTAAAGCAGACCGTTTTGGTTGTCCACACCCTGTGCCGTCACAACAAGACCATCGTCGGCCTGTAGCTTCCCACCGGCGTTCTGTAATCTGCCGGCTGCGGCGCCCTCTTTGACGCCCTGTATATCCAGCCGTCCCTGGGCGCTGATTTTACCAGCCCGGTTATCAATATCCTGTGCCACACGTAGCACTAGCGCACTCGCCGACTGTAGGATGCCTTTTTGATTGTTCAGTGCGCTTACTGCAAGAGTTGTCTCCTGCTGACTCAGCACGTTACCCTCTCGGTTGTCAAACCGGCTACCCGTGGCGAACCAACTACCTTGACTACCTATCCATCCCTGGGCGTTAAGAATATCTTCCGCACGCAGGGACTGCTTCAACCTGCTGAAGATACGACCATTGCTGTTATCTAGTGCGCGAGTAAACTGCATATCAAGCGTGTCCAGTACCTGAATTTCCCCCTGTGCATTGAGGAGGCTCTGAGCATTCACCGTACTGCTCCCGCTACTGGCCAATTTTCCACCCTGGTTGTCCCAACTGCCTGTTAGATTCAACGTCAGTTCTTGCGGGCTTTGAATAAACCCCTTCTGGCGGTTGGTCAGCTGTCCGCCTTGCAATGACATCGCACCGCTGCTGAACAATTTGCCCGCGTCATTGTTCAGCAGGCTGTCCGTACCGCCCTGCCAGTTGAAGTGTTGCTGCGCCGTCAGGGCGCCTGCCTGATTAATGACATCCCCCGTACTGTTGAGCGTCAGGCCGCCTCCCGATTGTAGTTTGCCGTCGGTGTTGTCGATGCCATGTACGGAGACTACAACCTGTTTACCTCCTTGCGCGATGCCGCCGCGGTTATTCCAACTGCCGTCGGTACGGATATCCAGCGCATCACCGGCCTTGACAAACCCTTGCTGATTGTCAATCGATTGATGGGCGCCAAGCTGCAAACGCCCCTGACTGATCACCTTACCTTGCTTATTATTCAGGCTCTGTGCCGTCAGCTTCAGGTTTTCGCCGCTCATTTCTCCGGACTGGTTGTCAACACTGCCGGTGGCGTTCAATGTCAGTTTCTGCTGGCTCTGAATAACCCCCTTCTGGCGGTTGGTCAGCTGTCCGCCTTGCAGCGACATCGCACCGCGGCTGAACAATTTGCCACCTTCATTGTTCAACAAGCTGTCCGTACCACCCTGCCAGTTAAGGTGTTGCTGCGCCGTCAGGGTGCCTGCCTGATTAATGATATTTCCCGTACTATTGAGTGTCAGGCCGCCACCCGATTGTAATTTGCCGTCAGTGTTGTCGATGCCATGCACGGAGACTACAACCTGCTTGCTTCCTTGCGCGATGCCGCCGCGGTTATTCCAGCTGCCATCGGTGCGGATATCCAGCGCATCACTGGCCTCGACCAACCCTTGCTGATTGTCAATCTCTTTATGGGCGGCAAGCTGCAAACGCCCCTGACTGATCACCTTGCCCTGAGTATTATTCAGATTCTGTGCCGTCAGCTTCAGGTTTTCACCTCTCATTTCTCCGGACTGGTTATCAACGCTGCCGGTGACGTTCAAGGTCAACTGTTGACCAGCCAGCAATTTGCCCTGACCGTTATTGATATCCGCCCTCGACGTGATGCTCAGTGCCGACTGACTCTGCAACGTACCACGCTGATTGTCGATTGCCTGACGGGTGTCAAGCTGCAAACGTCCCTGACTAACTACCTTGCCCTGCGTATTATTCAGACTTTGTGCCGTCATATGCAGGTATTCACCGCTTACATCCCCAGACTGGTTGTCGACACTACCGGCGGCGTTCAAGGTCAGCTGTTGACCGGCCAGAATTTTGCCCTTGCCGTTATCGATATCCGCTCCCGCTGTGATGCTCAGTGCTGACTGGCTCTGCAACGTACCGTGCTGGTTATTCAAATGCCCAGTCTCAAGAAGCAAATTACCGTTGCTACCCACCACCCCGCCGTCGCGATTGTCCAGCAGACCGCTCACCCGCCAGTGTTGCACCGTGCCGTCAAGCGCCACCAGACGTCCTTGTCGATTGTTCAGGGTAGCGGCATTCAGGCTAAGTTGCCGGGTTTCAATGCTGCCTTCGGTGTTATCCAACACACCGGTCAGCGCAAAACGACTTTCCCCAGCATCAACCTGGGACCAGACAGCCCCTTGAGTGAACAAGCTGTCAGCGTCAACCGCCCAACGGCCAGCACGTACCTGCGCCTGCTGCGCCTCAATATTGCCCGAAGTGATCACCGTGAGTTGCCGGCTGTCAACCTTTGCCTGTTGCAAGGCAACGCCGCCGGCTTGTGCCGTAATCACAACACGGCTGGCCGCCAGATTGCTTTGGCTGACATCAACCCTGTGACCAGTCACGCTGACATCGCTTTTACTCAGCAGACTACCGCTAGCTTGGATATTGCCCTGGCTGCTCAGTGTCAAATCCGCCTTGCGCGTCAACGTGCTGTTTGCATCGCTGCCTGCCAGCAAGTGCCCGCTGCTCTGAATGCCTCGGTCAGACGCCAACTGGATGTCGCCAGCTGCCGCCAGAGTACCTGACTGACGAATGTCGCCTTCGCGGCTTTGTACGACAAGCTGTCCGCCACTGTGTAGTTTGCCGTGATGTTCAATACCGTCTCTGGCGGTCAAGGTGACATCGCCACCAGCTTGAGTGACGGCCTCCACAGCCTCCGACTGCCAACTGAGCCGACCTTCACTGCTTACGATCAGCGTTTTGCCTGCCTGCAAGTGTCCCCCATGATTACGCACACCTACACCCGCATCGGTGCCTATCATGCGAATATGGCCGCTATACATGCCGCCCATCTGTCCCATGTCTATCGCTAACTCAGGAGCCTTGCCATCCGCGCCCAGCGGCATAACCGTCTTACCATCCGCACTAATACGGTTTCGGCCCGCCACCACTGAGAGTTCCTCTTTGGCCCAAACGCCTGCATTCGCCAGGGTCACTGATCCCAGATAGCGGCCAGTGCTTTTGGCGCCACTGTCATCAAGACTCAGACTGAGGCGAACCGGGAGCCGACTTTCTTTCCAACTAACCAGCAGGTCACTGGTGGCTTCCTGCTGACTGGGTACAATTTTAATATCAGCCTCAGCACTGGGCACCCGTTTAAAATTTTCCAGCGCCTGCTCAATATCACGCAGGTTGAGAATATCCCCGGATGTGGCAGGCATGGCATTCCATAACCGCCCACGCCAGGAGGTCGACTCATCAAAGTGGATGTTGGCAATGCGGCCAGGTTGGAGCGTCAGCGTCAGTACGCCCTGGGTCAGACCCTGCTCCTGCACCATCACACGGGTGGTGACGTAACCTTTTGCCAGAATGGCGTTCTGCACCTTGTTGATAGCCAGCAAAATCCCCTGCCTGCCCAGACAGCGCCCTTTGGCGTCCTCTGCTGCCTCCAGCGCCCATTGAAAACGGCTGGCAGCATCCCCTTCCAAATGCAAGGCGTTGATGGTAAAGCAGGGATGCTCATTATCAGGATAATCAGGCAGGAGCACGTCGGGTCGCTTGAGCCGCACAGTCGGTGCCTTTGCCTCTAGACGTTGTTCTAACGCTTGTTGCTGCTGTTTCTGATGAATAAAGAGTTGGTCATCTGCCTGCACAGGCTGAATAGCAAATACAGCCCATCCGGCCAACCCTACGAATATTTTACCGCGAGTTACCGTTGCCATAGTTGAACCAGTACAATACTTAATTATTATTTAATAGTTTTAAGGGAAATATTAGGGGAAGTATTATGGTTGAAGGTGTTTTATTTTCAAGCCATGAGACTAATAATTAACCAAAAAGGCGAACATTCAGACTAACCAACTGTAATCATGCAACAAAACGGTAATAAACTAACATTAATGAAACGTATTATATGTAGCATTAAGCATATTCATCTGAGTTTTACATGTCGAAAAAACAAAACCATGACAAATATAATTAACAAAAATAATAAATTAAGCAATTTACTAAGTATTTTTCAGAGTATTCTGACGGGAAGAAATCCCATCCTTTTAGACGAAAAACACGTCCCACTATTTTCCTTTCGATAACATCTTTCGCATCAACGCCAACCCAAATATCCCTTGCAGATCGCCTTGCCCACCCCCTGTACCCAGTACCTGCTGTCGGATCACTTAAACAGGCCGACTGTTCACACCTGCAAATATCAGGAGTGTATTCACCACATTGTGATAACTTGACCGCAAGCCTTCGATGGATTTGATCATGATCTGCTACTACAGAAGGAATGATTCGACCGGAGCCCAGAGACAGGAAGGGATTTACACCCTTCCTGTGGTTTCTCCTGTTAACTCAAGACAGTGAAGTCACCAGCACCGCCTGTCGGCTTGACGGCTTTGCGGCAGGTTCTCGTGAATGCCATCTGCCCGCCCAACTTAGCCATACTAGCACCTCCACGTCCGTGACCGAGACGACAATATCCATCACCATCACCAACTACTGGATGGCCCAAGACAGCTCGAACAAGCCAATATTGGCTGCTCCCAGCTTGGTAAAACCCTTGACCAAGTGATCCACTCTGATCACCGACGAGGAACCTTCCAGCTCGATTTGCAAATGCTGGTGCGTCACCGCCTGTCTACCGAACACCTTGCGCATCACCAGGGCTGTGCCATTAGCCGAGTCGGTCAGCATCAAGTCATCCTCGTGACGGCTAACGAAGATTTTTTCCGCATCAACCGCCAGTATAATCAAACGATCCAGAACCTGGTTCGGGTCATCGTTGTCAATAACGACCGTACGGTAATACGACCACATCGTCTGGCTGAGACGGTAGGTATCGCTACCGGCGCCACCATGCAACACCACGCTATCGACACCCGCGATCAGCATTGGGCTCAGATCACCCTTGCCCCCATCTTGAAGCAACAGCGACGAACCAATGCGTTCGACATCGGCGTAATGATTCAGCTTCTGCGCACCGCTGTCTTTGACCCGGTATAGCACCTGAACCGTTGGGCTGTACACGTACGCGCCCTTCTTCTCAGCAGCAATCCCGATAAAACGCAGGTTGTCCGAAGCAGAGATGCCTCCGCTGGAGAACACCTGACCACTACCGGCATCGAACCAACCTTGTGTGCCATCACCTTGCAAGGTCAGCACGCCTTTGACTCGCCACTGACCGGCAACCTCAGCAAGTGCCTGTGACAGACGGACGAGGTTGTCCTGTTGCCAATCTTTGTCGACAGCAACCAACTGCAATTTGCCGTCATGAGTTCGCAGCAGGATCTCACCCTTAACGGTGGTCAGGCGCAGCCCGGCATCGACTTGTTCCGCCGCCTTGAGGTGAAGTTCAGGCTCCAGCTCATTGGCCGCAGGAAGTTGCGCCGAGGCTTCAAGCACCTCGTCGGTACCGAACGCGGCAGCCAGCGCATCGGCAGTCATAGCCGGCTGACGATACAACTTGCCGCTGGCGGGTTCGAACAGTCGCGCACTGGAACCGTCCACTTCAAAACCCAAGAACTGCGGATGTTTGTCTTGCAGAGCGGCCGAAGCGACGACTACCTGACCGTTGTGGTACCACACCGGCAGCAGGTTCTTGCCGTCAGTGTCCTTGACCCCAAACACCGCCAGGGTAGCTCTGCCGTCTGTGACACTGGTCAAGTCCTGCCACCAGTGGATACGTCCCTTAAGCCAATGCTCGTTGACCGCTGCGTAGCTAAGCTGCCCCAGTGCATCAAGCCGGGCCACACGCCCGTCCTCGGTCACTACGACCAAGTGACCGTTCAAATTGATCACGTTGGTCAAGGCTGGCGTAGTGACCCGCAATGCGCTCGGCTGGTTGGCGTCGAGTACTTCTTGCCCTGGACCTTCTTGACGGAACAGGGTCTTTTGCTCCTTGCTGTAGAAGAAAAACACTTCCTTGCCACCGAGCAACGGCATACTCCCCGCTAACACCAAGTCAGCCGGGATCTGCCAAGCACTGCGGGTTTGTTCATGTGCTTCGAAATGCAAGGTCTGATCCGCTGGCGGCGCCAGATTCGGCTTGATTAGCGTACCATCGCTGGTGCGTATCCAATAGCGGTGCGGCACGCCAGCCGCATCCACGCCGAACACTGTAACCAGCGCCGCACTGGTCGGCTGGATCAACCGTGCGCCCAACGTATACATTAGGGTCCCGCGCTGAGTGCTATTGCTCCTGTAGCCCTGGAGTATGGCCTCAAGCTCATCACCATGCCGACCGATGCGTGCCGAAAGCTGGAGCAGCGCATCATCGCCCACCGCACTAACCAACTCCATTCGGTCACCGATGATCCGATAGCCCAGTTCAGCCTCCCTCTCCTTTAGCCGATAACGACGCGCCAAGTAGACCACATCTCCCTCCTGCCAGAACCGGCTGATATGGCCCGCATTCTGGTTGAACCAAGGCTCAAACTGCGCGTCGACCTGTCCGGTGGCGATGTCTACCCGCCACGCCACCGCGTTGTCGGCGTCGTAGAAATAAGCATAGTCGCCCATCACTGCCCCCAGTTGAGCACGTCTGGCCTGTTCATTGGTAGTGTCAGTGAACAGCATGCGGTCCTTGGTCACGTCATAGAACGCTCGGCCAACATCTCGCCCTTGGTGTCTGTAATTCTCCACCACCACATACTGTCCGTGTAGCTGATGCGCCTTGGCCAAATCACTCAGGTGCTGCTCAATTTGCTGGCCGGGCACCTGCCACTTGCTCGCATCTTCACTTATTACCTGAGCGGTCAGGCTAGTGAAATCGACTTTGCGCACCTCCCCCTTGCCGTTGACTACCAATACCTGACTGTTCTGAGCCAGATAGAGTTTTACCACAACCTCCTTGCCCTTCTCGCCGACCAACAGCTGGTCCTTCGACACGCTGATGCTGTCACTGGCGAGCTGGCTGCTGTCGATGATCCACGTACTGGCAACATCGCTCGTGAGATTAACCTTAGCGCCTTCGTTAAGGCCGATCAGGTATTCACCGCCCGCCCCCTTGATCTCATAACACAGAAAGCCGTGCAGCTCCTTGGGCAATTCGGGCGCCACGAGTTGCCGGTTGCGCTGATCGAGTACTACCTCGATCGGAGTGTCGACGTACTCATGATGAATCCTGCGAATCGTCTCCTCCCCCGGAAAGATGTAGAAGTCGTAGTCGAACCGCTTGTCTTCCTCAAGCCTGCGGATCACGTCAAAACCAGCATCGTGGCGAGTGGTGGCACCGGGAAGCAGCATGTATTCGTAGCTAATGTAGGACTTAGGTGTGCCCGGCAAGATCACAACATTGCTGTCGCCGTGCTCAAGAGGCCGAGAAACATCCTTATAACCAATGCCACTGCGTACTTCGATCGCCTGACCACGGTCGTGGACCATTCGCGGAAAGTCACCGACCCAGAAGAAGTAATTGATTCTCCCTGAACCAGTAGAGCCGGAATGGGTGCGGTAGATGTACTGGCTGTCGAAGTCGATCTGATTCTTACTCAGATCTAAAGTCTTAATCACCGCACCGGCCAAGGGCACCAGCACTTGCTTCTCGTTGTCATACCGATAGCCATTGCCTTTGTACGCTTTGTCAACCGTATCAAAGTAACGGCCTACCGCCTTAGCATCCTCGGCGACCGCGCCAAAAGCCTGCGCCAATGCTGTAAAGCCCACCGCGAGTCCGCCAAGGATCACGCCAGCCCCACCGAGTACCGCCCCGGCAGTCGAGGCCCCCATCAACCCGGCCCCCACCCCGGCTGCGCCGGTAACGAAGCTGGCCGAATCGAACGCCAGCTGGGTGCCGAACACGGCCTTCTGCACATCATTCTCAGCATGGGCCAGCTCATAGGCATCCAAACCGACCATAACTCCGCCAAACAACACACCGGCGCCTTCGTTAACGGTGTGGCCCAGACTCAAGGCAAATTCCTTGAACGACGTTTGGGCAGCCACCGCTTCGCCGCGCAGTGCCGTACGCACTAGTGCCGTGACTTTGATCACGTCCTGCGCGCCACCATGAGCCATCTGGACAAAGTTAAGGTAGCTGTGGACTTTGAGCGCGGTAGCCAGATCAGGCGAAGCCATCCCGTTTGCAGCATCATGACGGTTCTTGTCAGAAAACCATTGGATCAACGCCTGTACCGCAAACCCGGCATTCAACCCATCCACCGGCGCCGCCTCGCCAACCCCGCCGCGCGGCCGCATCCGTCCACTTTCCAGAGTAAAGTGCTCGTTCAATACGCTCATGTGCTCATCAACGAAGCGCCGGAATTCGACAAAAGTGCTATCATCAGTGTCCAGCCAGCGAGTCTGCTCGGGTTGGTCACGGTTGATGAACTGGACCCGGTAGCGGCCTTCGCCCTGCTCTTCGGTGGTGGCGATGATCGGTAGCCAGCGGCTGTCCAGTTGGTGCTCTTGCGCCAGCCGGGTACTGGCGGCTTCGAACCGTGCCCCCCATTGCTCGGCATCAAAGGCTTGCAGCGCGGTGCTCAATTGCAAGTCTTCCGTGATCCGCTCTTGTGCACTCATCACCTGCTCGACCTGGCGCCGTTGCCCGATGACGCTGGACAGTTCCTCAAATCTGGTCAGGTCAGCCACATTCAGACCATTACCCACGGGTACCTCAGCCATTTTGCCGGTATCGATCTCAATCAGGTTGAAGGCCGGCGCCGACTTGCTGCCGAACGAGCCATAGTGCACGGCGAGTCTACGCCCTACTAAGTGTTGCTCCATAGCCCTGGACAGACCTTTGGTGTTGTCGAAGGCAAAGATCCCGACGTTCGGGTCATAGAAGTAGTAGCGACGGCCTTCGGCCGTGACAGTGCTCCCAACCATCATCGAGTGATTCTGGGTATTGAGCGCGAACATCGAGGTTCCGGTCGTTGCAGCCAGCCGCGATACCACTTCGGACAATCCAAACTGCCCTAGCTCCGTGGAAGCCTGAACAGCTTCGACATTGGAGTGCAACTTGATCAGGCTGTTTCTGAGGAGCGTGGAACTGCCCGCCTGAGGGTCAGCGGAGGCGAAGAACAACTTTTGCACAAGGCTGTTGATGCCAGCCTCGCCGCCACCAGCCAATGCCACAGTCATGGCCCTGACCAAAGGGTAGCAACGGCCACCAGATCGGTCACCGACCAGCGACAGATAAAAGTCCTGTGGTACCAAGCGGTCAAAGACACTACCGGCGTCATGGAAATCCTCGCTGAATACCGCAGTCTGCCGCAATACCTTATCGATGTACTCAGCCCGGCTGGTTTCGGTGATGCGGCCGCTCAAGGCGCCCTGTTGCTCGGAGGTGAGTTTTCCTTCAAGAAACAGGCGCTTCATCTCCAGTGCCGACATTTTGTCATCCACGCCGGGGAGCTCGATCTCACGAAAGTTGCGCAAGCCATCGCTGAATCCAGTTCCCCGCGCCCCGCGCTGATAGGCTTCAGAGATAGCGTAACGTTCACCCACGCTATCGGTGCGCTGCTTACCCCCGCCCTGAATGGCTGTATCGTCAATCCGAACCACCGCAGCGCTGCCGTTTTTGGCCTTGATCTGCTGCCAAAGCCAGCTTTGTTCGACGAAGCCCGCTTCACGCAGGACCGTATCGTATTGCGCCTTGTAGTACTCTAGGGTGATATTGAGCTGCTTTATCTGTTGGTTAATTAAGTCGCGCCGAATGGTATTGCGCCGGTTCTCATAGAGTTTGTTTCGCTTATCCACCAACTGCTTGGTATCAGCATTGATCCTGTCATAAACCTCGGCGCACAGCTTGGCCCACGCAGCAATCGCCGGATGATCAGGAGAAAACTCACCTTCTGTGTATACACCGTCGGAGACCCCTTCGATTGATACCCCAAACTGGGTGGCTACCTTTTTCAATTGTTGATGAATCTGCTCGCGGTAGGCGACGAATTGAGCCTGATTTCGTTCAACCACTTGACTGTCCGCCACCTGGATCGAGAGCGGCTCCTCGTCGTCACGCAGCCTCAGCCGGAGCATCTGACCATCTCGCTGATATTCCTGACGCTGGAGCACTAACTGCCATTCGTGATTAACGTACTGCATGTACACCGCAGCGAGGCCCTCCGTGGTACCAGCTATCTGATAATCCTTATAATCCACTGCCATGACCACGTTGTCGTACAGCAACGAACTGTTGACTCGACCATCGTGGTAGACCCGGAAGGTATTAGCATCAAGGCTAGTCACCACCAGCGAGCCGCCCGATAGCGTCCCAGTAAACAGAAAGTTCCCCGTGATTGCACGTTTGGGAATGTCCACATAGGCGGGTACCGCATTGGCTTGGTTCGGGCCGTTGTAGCCGAGGAAATATGCCGATATGCTGCTTGAAGATATGTCATTGGCGCTTTGCTCAGTGTACTCTAGCTCGTACAAATTTGACCCGATCTTCACCAACTGGACGCTCCCCTCTGCCGGGAGATGCCCCGATCTGACCAGCGCCTCAGCACTGACAGTATGTGTTTTGGCGAACAATACAGGATCAGTGACAAACTGATGAATGTCGGCACTGCCTCGGCGGGACTCAAACCCATCACCTACAGACGTCAACCCGGCCTTGAGTTCGAGATCCTTCACCGCCTGCCCCAACAGCGCCGGTCTTGGACCAATGCGGGTAAAACGCGGTGGATGGAACTCGTCAGCCGCCGACAAGCCCTGATTGATGATCGGCAAGACTCGCGCCATCACTCCGTCATACAGCTTACCCTGTAATGCCTTCTTGCTGCCTTCAACGCGGTACTTGTCAAACATCTGCAACATCTCCTTGCCGATACTATCCGCGCCCTCCGGTTCATAACGCGCAGCGACGTAGAAAGTTTCGAAGAACGAGTGATAGCCATTACGTATCATGAAGGCCGCATTGGCCATCTGGAATTGCCAATACTGCCTGACGCTCAACGCGCCACCGAACAATTCCGTCAAGACATTACTGACGGTCTGGGTAGTCCCGGAAATCCCCCCCACGAACGGGGTGTCCAGGTCATTCATATAACGGGTAGCGTCATTCTTGAAGTCCGGACGGAACTGGTTATAGCTGCGGTACTTATCGTCCTTGATCAGGTACGAACCATCACGATATGCCTGCTCCTCAGAGCTGGTATTGAGAATCAGATACGGGTCGGGTTGATTCAGCCGGTTATTGATCATGATCTTGCCGACACCCAGCTCAGCGTGAGGATTCACTGGGGCCGCGGCCTTGGAAAAGCTATCGGCTACCGGGCGCAAGGCATGGAACAAGATCTGTTTGCGCAAGCTCCTGCCCTCATTACTCAACAGCGCCGCCTCAACCACCGGGCGCAGTTGCGCATCGGTACCTTCAAGGCTCTGGGGACCAGTCAACAACAGGGTGAGCAATTTGCCATCCAGCGAGCGCTCAACCTCTGCCTGATCGAAAACATGGACTTTCGGATTGCTTGGATGCTGTGCCGCGTTGGCACTGGCGACCCGCTGGGTTTCCGCTTCGACGGCCCGAGTACGCCATTGTTCGTACAGCGGTGCCAGCAACTCCCTGGCCTGAGCGATGTCACTTTGCACATAGCCATTTTGCAGAACCTTGACCACAGCCGGGTTTTTCACCAGTCTCGTCGCCAGCCTGAACAACAACGGGTCATTATCTCTGCTTCGCCAAACCGAAGCGGCGAACGCCTGTTCCCACAGCACCTTATTCAAGTTATTACCTTTGATATCGCGCATGTTGTCACGGGGGTACTCCGGCGCCAACACCCCTGCGGGGGTGATGTGGTTACGTTCAAGCAAACGCACTAGTTGTTGCACGAACGCTGTACGCTCGATGCTGCCTTCAAACAAGCGACTGGCCTTCATACCGCCGCTACGCAGTTGTTCCAACTTCTCGAAAAACGCGGCGTTGTATTGATACAGTGTGTCAGTCTGCACCTTGCTCAAGTGACTACTACTAACCTTGTCGCCGTCAACGCTCATCACCCCAAAAGGCGTCGCGGACAGGTAGTCGTTGCCCTGAGGCATTTCCAGCAAGTACTGACGACCGGCAAAACCCACCGACCGTTCCAGCTCATGGATATTGACGAAAAGCCCGTCACGGTCCGGATGGTAACTACTCTGGCGAAACCCCTCCAGGCCGATAGTCCGAAAGCTAGCGATATCAGCATTCTGGTTGATCAGGTCACTCAAAGCGCTTGCCAATGGCACTTCACGGGTGATGGTAGTATTCGGAGCCTGGCCGGACACCTGAATTCCGATCTGATTCGGCACCTTGCGGTCAACGCTGGTCAGCAGCATCTTGCGACCGTTACTCAACAACTGCGCCTTGAAGCCTCCGCGCAAGGTGCTTTCTGAAACCAAATAGTTGGCGAAGTACTTCTCGACGAATTCGGTTTTGACCAGCACCGAGCGAATTGGCGTATACGTCGGCGAGCGAAAAGATGGCGGCTCACTTTTAAGTCGGTATTGTTGTTGCCAGGCCAATGAGCGGGCTGCGGTACCGAAGGAGAAGTTGAGTACCCCGTCCGTCAGCACAACCAGCCTGCCGTTCTCCAGGAAGAAGTCTTTGAAGCGGCCATCAGTGCTGGCATTAACTAGCGCGACATTCATGCGGATGTAACCAGGACGTTCCTCCATCATCAGCAATGAAATATTTACCGGCAGATCATCGGAGGCCTGAGGTACCTTGGTCAGCGCACCGAGGGCCGCAGCCTCTTCCGTAGAAGACGCCTTGAGCAAGACGTTGTAGCGGGCATTGACGTCCTTGTAGGCTTGTAGCTCGGAAAACAGCGTCACGTATTTTTGGCTGAACGTGGAGTCGGCTACTTGTATGGTCAGTTGCTGTTCCAGACGTTTGATCTCGGTATCCAACTTAGCCTGCTTGTCCGCCGCATTTTCTCTCAGTGTCGTCACGTTCAGAGGCTTGGAGCCGTCAGGGCTGAGCATGACCAAAGCCTTACGCCAAGTGCTGTCAAAGTGCGTTATGGCCGTCTGCTGGCGGCGGTATAACATGATGTCGCGGTCCAGTTGCTGCTTGTAGGCATTGATAGCTGGCGTGTCAGGCGCCTTATTCATCTGCTGCCGTCTTTCCTGTAGCGTCTGCAACTGGTCGCCGACAGAAACGGGGTTGTCCTGCATCTGAAAATGTTGAGCAGCCAGCACACTCAGAGTGCTCTGCTGCATTTCCTGTAACCGCTCGTCTACCTGCCTGATGTAGTCGGTACGCTCATCAGGACTCATGTTGAACCATTCGGTCTGACGACCCGCAGCCTCAATCTGTCCATCGATTAGGGTATTGAGCAGATTCGTGAAGTCTCTGGATATAGAAACCATTGCAGTGATCCTCTGTCTGTTTTTATATGATCGGGTCAAAGGCAAATGTCATTTTATGCCCCCTTATTTGGGTGATAGCCGCAGGTCATAGTTCCTTAGGTTCGTGAATATTGGATAGTCAACATTTATCCTCTCTGTAGTTATGGTCATAATTATCCCCTTTATTTTTCAGCTATATTATAAACCATATCAATAATAACATTTTATTATATTAACCTTAGGATAGATATAAATATCAATTATTGATAACTTTAATTATTTATTAATAGAATTATTTTCATGTGAATATATTTTTGAATCATGTTGTTATGTTTTTTATAAGACGCTGAATAAATAATGACGAATTTTAGGAAGGTTATTTATTAGTTAATTTTTATATCTAACTTTTACGTTATAGAGATATTTAAAAATTTCCACTGCAACTATCAAGCAATCCAAATTAATATAATGTTTTACTATTAAACGATTAGATATTTGTGTTTAAACAACATGCCCCTTTACCGCCAAAGGTATTATTTTCATCACTTCAAAAAAAAAAA
>NZ_JFGV01000085.1:0-21195 GCF_000612035.1 Photorhabdus aegyptia
TTTTTACAGTCAAGACAATAGAGTGGGCTTAATTTGCTCATTGATACTATTTCCTTACGATTAACATTACATATCAGGGCGTAACCCGAACATCATGTGTTGAAAATTCCACAGGACTTTTCCCGTTTGACCATCAATAACTTTCATCATCACAAAAGTGCGCATGCTGATGAAAAGCCTCATCAGGCGTGACACCACCAGACTGAACTGATGCATCTCTCCCTGATTGGCATAACAATCCGGGTTCAATGTCAGGACGAGTTGATGGCCCCGCACTGGAACCCCTTTATCCAGACGATCTATTGGGATGTTATCCAGTTGAACGATACCGTCGATATGTTCCTGGATACGTTTGCTTAATGACTGATCGGGGGAGAAATCGAATAGCTTGATCAGCTCTTTTAACGAGTGGGTTTGAAAAGCTATCCAGGGTGATACGGAAAAGAAAGAGATGATTGACCAGGCTGATCTACCTATTTGATCCTCCGTCATTGTTGAGTGGCAAGCAGAAGAAACTGGGGTGATATTGCTCACTTTCAGCCCTGAGGCATATTCTCCCGGTAGATTAATCTCTCCGATACCCAAGTTAGAGGCCCGTGTCTGATAACCGGTAAATTGACAAAAAATGGTTTGTGGCGGCAGGTTATCCGCTGGTTGGCCGTTACAGTCAAAGAAGTGAAGATGTTGCAGGGTACGCTGCGACATATCGCATTCTGTCCTAAGCTGATAATAGTAAAGAAACTCAGCATCCGGCAGAAAACGAGCGGTTTGGGAGAATTTCTCAATCGGCAGATAGCGGTATGGTTGCCCACGTTCCTGCTCTGGTTCAGTTGATGTGTAAAGGTGGTTCAGCTTGAACAGTTGCTTAGTCGAATCCAATGGGATTTGATAATGGTTGGCTTCACTGTTTACCGAGATCTTCGCACTCATCGGCTCCAGATGTCTTACCGGCACGCAGTCCAACAGAAAGGTTTGGGAAATATCGTTTAGCATCAAATGACCATCAAACCGAAAAATCAGCTCGAATGTCCGATCTGCGTTCAATTCCACCAATCGACGATCTTTCTTGATATCAATCACCACAAAATCATGTACATGGGGCAGGTAATAGTACTCAGTCATCAGTTGCAAGATAGAGTATGGCGAGGTTTTCATCACCGGCAGGATGGCAACCTGCCGTGCGGTTCCCCACAATGCCGGGACTGGGTAACTGTCATCAAGCGTGATGGTTTTGTCCTGTGTTCGCAAAAAGACATCACACAGATTAAAGTCAAGCCATAAGGCTAATTCAGCGGCTTGCAGACGATCGCTGCCCAGAAAGAAATGTAGCGGTTGGCTGCGCCACTCTGAGGTATTCTCCGAACATTGCAGTGTTAGCGTTATCTCACTGTACTCTGGGGTTGCGTTCAGTTGCCGGTCAATCACCGCCAGTGGTTCGATATGCAGAGGGCAGCAGGTTTCAAAACTGACTTCTTCTTCTCCTTCTCCGGCAAAAACCGGCGCCCCTTCTGGTAGCGTCATCGCGCTCAGGTGATGAGTCCCTTTGGGTGAAAATTGAACGATGCTCGTGGGAGGGACCGGGCACATGGCATATGGCCAAATATGAGCCAGCATCCCTGATGTGAGTTCGGGAAACTCATCCTCAATCTTTTCGCGAAGACGGGAGAATAACAGCGCAAAGCTCTGCATCACTCGCTCAATATCCGGATCACTAGCGCCTTCAGCTAAAAAATTTGCCAGGTGCGGATTTTTTTTTGCGGCTTCCTGCGCTAATTGCCGTATATACTGCAATTCTTGTAGGAATAGAGACTCTTTTTTATTCATAACACATTGTCCTATAAGGTTTTTATCTGGAAAGAGGTTTGTGAGGCGATCAGCGTAGCGCCACAGGAAGTTTTCATACCTGCCAGAGCCAGTTTTTGTTTATTGGTTCCGACTGCGGTTGGCGTTCCCTCAGCGATGGTTTGATGCCCGCCACACTTTGGACACGACACGGGATCGTTAATCCGCGCTACGCCTTTACCCAAGACCTTAAAACTGTCATCACCGGCTAAGACAGAACCGCCGTGAGAGGTTCTGTCGCCTTGTCGTATTACATTTTTTAGCGTCATATTTTGCCTAGACGTTGAAATCATTAATTCTTTTGTCAAAGAAATAACGTCGTAAAAATCCCATCATCACTGATAAACGCAGCGCTTATCGCGTGAATAATGGCGAGTTGAATGAGAGGAAGAGAGAGATCAATCCCAATCAGTTAATCCCCAAGAATAAGGGGAACAGGGGGTAATTTTTTAAAATGTAGTCCAATACGATGGAGGTTAATTAATAATTAAACATTCATCAGATAGCAAGCGTTTTTTTCAAATTTACAAAAATATAAATTTGTAAGAAAGTGTTACAAATTATATATGGAATCAAGACATATCAGGTTATTTAGAATTCGCTATATTAATCTTTAGTTAAAAAATATTTTTATTACAATCTGTTATGATGATTAATGGCGTCATCTATTTAGTCGTTGTTTTAATAACTTTGTAAATGAAGCCGGATAAGGAGTGGTAAGAAAGGAGAGAATCTTATATGCATACTTCGTCTTTGCATGCGGTTTATATTTCCTATTGATTGATAGGAATGGCCAGAATAGTAATGCCTGACGTGATAGTTGCTATGTTTAATATCAAATGAGTGATGATAATGATATTAAATACCAGTGCAGCTTGATAGGGCTAATCTGAAAACACCGCAGAAACTGCACTCGATACTGAGTTAAGTATCATCTAATTTCATGGGAAAAATTAATTCAAATTAAGCCCCGATGTTCGTCATAGTGACCCATCTGAAACTTTTCCCAATGATGATAGATTTGTCCTATTGTTAAATTCATTCCCAATCCCACAAGAGATGGTTACGATCTCGTGACCAGCGATAATAGAGCGCTAGAAAGGCATTAATATTGTTAATGGGAAATTGTTCGAAGTCGAAATCTTCATCTTCATCCAGATCAAGCAATTCACTTACCCATTGCTGTGTATCTACATATTCCTCATGGTCAGGATCATTCAGTATTGCGATTAAATTTTCATAACCGTCAATTCCGCCGGTATCTTCCAAGGGACAGGCGCGAGCACCATCCAGACAATAAAAAGGAAGCGGGAGGTTATTGGCAGGATAATGACTGTTTTCTAAGGTAATTTCATGTTCCCATTCATCGCCAAAATCATAAAGATAAGTAAAAGATCGCCCTTGTTGTTTAATCAGATCAGACAGGCGGTATAAATCTTCTTCCTTGCTATCAGATGAGCTTTCTGGCATTTCTGTTAATCGCAATTTGCCAATACGAAATTCATGTAGATGACTATCCTGCCATCCCATAACGATCTGTATCACGTCATGCAGCCTGTCAAATGAAATAGAGGCGGGAACAACAAATTGCCGCCAAATAGCGGGTTTTGAGTCTGTAAGTGTTATTTTTAATTGATAGAATTTTTCATTCATCACTAATCTCCTAATGGTTTCGAGATGATTCTTTCCATGTGTGCCATCTATTGTCAATATTTTATTGAATTTTCCTGGCTGGATTTACTGGAATGCCAACATGTTTAGCTGGTGTATGAAAAGCTTGGGTTATGTCGTCAATTTCAGTGGCTAATGTTCATAAATAGCTTTTAATAACAGATAGTTTGGTCTGACTCGCTTCCTCTATTACTGAATATCGATTGAGAGGATAATGTTTTTTGAGATGTGCAGTGCTTATGGCAGATATTTTTACTATTTTTCAGTTAGTTATCGTTATCTTCGGATATATGCCTTCGCGCATAAACCACTTATTAAGTATAGTTTAAAATCACGATCAGGATCATATATTCAGAACTTTTGCTATTAACAAAAAAAACGCATATTATTTACATGCTGTTAATCAAATATGGAAGATTAATAACTGTCTTGCTTAGGAAATCCTCAGCTAAGTTACAGATAAATGAGTAAGGTGTTTTTTTATGCGTTAGTTTAATGGTTCAGTGTAGCAATCTGAATGGTGCTGCTTGGAGCTGTGGCACGATGGTAGTTGATTAACCGCAGATTTTCTTATTGAAAAACCACGTCTATTAATAAGAAAAGGTTATGAATTTTTTGATGTTTTATTGCGTAGATTATTGCATAGATTTAAAGGAAATGAGTGAGTATGCTGTTGAGTAAGAAAATTCAAGAAAATTTCACTTTGATATGCTTATTTGGTTTTATTTCATTGGCCCATTTAAGCCTTGGATATCAGTTAAAGTTTATATATGTGTTTAGTGCTTTTTCAATTCTGATATTATTATCCAATTTTAACAAATATATATATTATATTTTTGTATTTATGATTGGATTAGTTGGCGTGATCTATTCTCCTGTAGGATTGAATTATGGTTGTCCCGATGTTAATTCAGTAGGATCTTTAATTTACACGAATAAAAATGAAGCTTTAGAGTTTATCAGCGGGCTGCCTATTTTTACCTATTTAGTGGTGTCGGCTATTATTGTATTAATGATTTTATCTTTTAAGGTAAGAGTGACTCTGAAGAGAAAGAGTATAATATTTTTATCGCTGTTTTTTGTATTGTCAGCTTTCTGGTCACCGGTAAAAGGATATATAAATTCCGGTTTCAATCCTGATTTTAATCTATTGGCATCAGGATTACCCGAAATTAGATTTTTTAGTGATGTTGTTGAGAGTTATCAAGAAGTTAATTCAGAAAGGGTCAGGTTCGCGGAAATAATAAAACAGAAAGATTCTTGGCAGCCGGTGGTAAAAGAGGATAAATATGAAACCTATATCATGGTCATTGGTGAAAGTGTTCGAAAGGACTTTATGAATGCGTATGGTTTTCCTTATAACAATACACCGTGGCTGGACAAGGCGAATGGCAAGATATTTACAAATTACATCTCATCAGCGGCATCGACTCAGTTATCTTTGACTAACTCACTGGCTTTGAAAGGTGCGAATGCGATCAATTTGAATGATAGTGTCATAACGTTGGCGAAAAAAGCGGGGTTTTATACCTATTGGATATCTAATCAGGGGATGAAGAGTGCTTTTGATTCTCCGGTGGCGTTGATTGGACAGCAGGCAGATAGTGTCCATTTCCTGAAAAGCGGTAGTTCTGATGACCGGCGTTATTTGCCTGATGATAAATTGATGCCTTATGTTAAAGAGGCATTAATACCAGAAAAGAAGAAAAAACTGATTGTTATTCATCTAATGGGATCTCACCCACAGGCATGCGTCAGAACGAATGGAAAATATGATCTGTTCTTACAATCGGAAGAAATTTCTTGTTATGTCAAAAGTATATCTAATACAGATAAATTGCTTTCTGAAATTGCATCTGAGGCTAATCATCATCATGTAAGATGGACAATGCTTTATTTTGCAGATCATGGGCTTTCTTATGTTGATAAAGGAACCGATCTGGAGAACTTGACACATGATGATGAAAATAAACAGAGTTTTCAGGTGCCGTTTTTTATTACCGGCAGTGATTACTCTTATCGTGAAGAGATAACAGCACAAAGAAGCGGATTGCATTTTCTGACGCTATTTTCTGAATGGATTGGAATAAGAGAAAAGAATATTCCCGATGATTGTAATATGATATCTAATAGTCAATGCAGTGGGCAAGATAAGATTGTTACCTTTAAAAATGAAGTTAAAGATTATGATCAATTAAATGATGATCTCCCCGATGCCCAAATTTTGTCGAAGAATATTAATTGATAATTTATTTTAAGTAATCATTATAGTGATGATTATCTTATTGATGAATTAATCGTTGAGTAAGATTGAATGATATAAGGGATTTCTTCGAAGAAATCCCTTTTACAATCGATAATATTCATCTCGTTGTGATCAAGTTAAATATCACCAACAATTACATCTTAAAAAAATACTAATCTGTTGATGAACTAATATCTTCATGATATTAGTTTTATATAAATTATTTTTTTAAAACAATAAATTATCGGTAGGATTTCGCTGTATCTAAAAAGATTTCTGATAAATATATAAGTAAATTTCTTATCTAAACTGTGATTTATACCAGTAGTTATTTCAGGTTTAGTGGTTAATTATTAGAATGATAGAGGACTCTTAATGCAACTTAATCCAATGAAGGGGTGAAAAAATGAATGAAACTGTAGATGTTCTTATTTGTGTGGATGTTGATGGTATTGTTAATAATTACAATAAACTAGGAGCAGATCCAGGCAACCCTACAACAGTAGATAATAAATATTTTCATTACATTACTAATAATGAAAATGCTTATATACCTAAAGATAATGCTACGGGTGAATTGATAGCAAAAATAGATGTTGGCGATACTATCAGGTGGAGAGTCATATCTTTAACTCAACAGTTGATACATTCAGTGAACTTATACAAAAAAACTAAAGAAAATAGTTATAAAGCGATAACACCGATAAAATATATTCAGGAAGTAACAAGGGTCAATTACCCAGAACAAGATGATAATCAATTACCCG
Organism: Photorhabdus aegyptia; assembly: GCF_000612035.1. Classification (NCBI taxonomy): domain Bacteria; kingdom Pseudomonadati; phylum Pseudomonadota; class Gammaproteobacteria; order Enterobacterales; family Morganellaceae; genus Photorhabdus; species Photorhabdus aegyptia. The sequence continues at coordinate 6,526 of NZ_JFGV01000085.1, forward strand.
GTACACCGTTTAAATATGGAGTAGAGTCTGTAACACAATCCTATATAGAATCAGAAGGTAAGAAATCAGGTAGAGAAAAATTGACTTTTATAATAAGCATACATTATAACCTTGAGTTAATTGGGTATATTTCTCATAGCTCTTTTGTTCACGTTTTATAAACTACAAAATTAATATAAGATAATGGGGACGACATTATGAATATTGCTGATATTGATAATACTGAATTTTCTAATAGTATAGATATTTTAATCTGTATTGATGTGCAATCTATCTTAAATAAGTTTGACCGTCTGAGCCAGGATTATAAAAAGCCGACTAAAATTGATGATAACTTGTTATATTATATTACCACTGAGAATCAGGCGTATTCTCCCGAGAAAAACGCAACAAATTCACTTAAAGTTACAGGTAAGGTAGGTGATGTAGTTAGGTGGCAAGCTTCTAGCATATCTGCTCAATTTAACCATAAGGTGTTTTTATATCGTATGGAAAAAAAGGATGCTAATGATTGCATTTCTCAACCAATGACGGTATATACATTAACTAATGTTGTTGTCTCTAAGCTTAAAAAAGCGCTAATGCCTCAGGAAGAAGATATTATTGAGTTGCCACAAGCGCCTTTAGCTGATTTTATCCATGAAAAAAGACATATTTACTATCAAAAATCTACGCTGCGTAGGCCAGGTATAGCTCAATATGCATGGTATATATCTATCTATGATGACTCAAATAAGCTGGTTGGTTATTGCTATCATACGCCATTAACTAGTATCGTTATTTCTGAGGATTAATTGTAATTTAACTATTTAACTAGCTAATGTAACTTAGTATTTTAATTTTCCGAATTAATATACGTGTTACGCCAAGGATAGGCAGAATTATAGAAGTTTATAGTTAAATTAATTATTCGGTATTTTATTTTTTGCTACATGTTTTTATTGTTTATATCTTATAAATGGCAATAAAAAATTAATTTTACAGTTAAATATCACGAAAATATAATTTTAACTCAAGAGAGGATGTTGAATTACTTATGTTTGCAAATGGTGATTTAATACTAAAAATAATAATTACTCATTTCAATATTAACATGAAATTTATTTACATATTAAATAATTGTTATAAATATATAGATGATTTATTTTTAAAAACTATGATTTATATTAGTGGTTTTTTTCAAGTTAATTATTAATATAATAGATGATTGTTAAACAATCTAACACTTTATTGTGAAGGAGAATAGATATGAGCGACGCGATAGCGATTTCGAAATATCAAACTGTAGATATTCTTATTTGTGTGGATGTGGAAGCTATTCGTAGTAATTATGATTTAAGTAAATCAAAAACACTAGGGACGGCGAAATCAGTACATAACAAATATTTTTATTATATAACAAGCAATGGGAATCTTTACACTCCTAAAAATAATGCCAAAGGAGAGTTGGAGGTAATTATTAATGTTGCTGATAGTATTAGATGGAGGCCCATGTCTTTGACTCAGCAATTTGAATATACAGTACTTTTATGCCGAATGAGATTACAAGCTGATGACGGTGGTGATGTTTCGCTTATAACATTACCGCAACTTGATTATGGTGATATTTCTATTCCTTATTTAGCTAAAGCTGATAATAATGATATCAATAGTGTGGTATATAAAAGAGATGGAGAAAGTCACGGTGGACTAATAACACGATATTATCATGAATCAACAGCTCAGAGGGCGGGGCGAGGTTCGTATGTCTGGTATATGAAAATATATCGTAAAAAACAACTCATTGGATATATTGGCCATGATCCTTTCATTACAGTTCTAGATGATTAAATACTTATAAAACCAATGTATAAAAATAGGAATAGTATTATGAATAATATTGAAAATACAGATCTGGATGATATAAGACCCATTATTGGTGTACAACTGATTGATGTTCTTGCCATTGTTGATGTAAAAGCTATCACAAAGGATCTCGGTAATTCTATTAGTAAGGACCCTGGCGCGCCAACGGTAATGGATGATAAATACATTTATTACATTACCTCTCAAAATAATATCTATGTTCCCAAAAATAATGCTCAAGGTACACTTTTAATTCAAGGTAAGGTAGGGGATATCGTTAGATGGCGGGCTTCAACTTTATCAGCTCAATTTGATGATCAGGTATTTCTATATCATATGGCAGGGGTAGGCGCCCAATCGCTAGTTTCGCCACCAACTCTAACTTCAGCTATATCTCAAGTCGCGGCCCCAAGTAAAGAAGCAACATTAGGGACTAATCAAGACTATCCTGTGGTACTGGAAACGCGTAATATTTTCAATCAGGGATCTAAATTACGTACTCCAGGTATAGCCAAATATTCATGGTATATATCCATTTTCGAAAGATGGAATGTTAAAGACAATATTGGTAATCTTGTTGGCTATCTCGCTCATTCTCCAAATATTCAAATAGTTGATTAAACTTTACATTGTCTAAAAATGTAATAAATCAACAATGAAATATTGGAAATTGGTAAACTATCACTGGAAAATAGAGTATGATTTCCAGTGATTTTATTTCATTTACGATGATTAATTGTAATCTAGTTATTCAACTAATTGATGTAACTTAATGTTCTAGTTTACTGAATTAATGTATGTGTTACGCCAAGGATAGGTAAATTATATTTAATGTAAAAGTTAAAAGTTTTATTGCCATATTACTGACTAAATATATAAAATTTCCCCTAATTTTATAATTAAATTAATTATTCGATGTTCTATTTTTTACTCAGTGTTTTTATTGTTAGTTTTGAAAGAAATAATTTCATAGTTAAATATCAGGAAAGTATAACTTTAACGCAAGAGAGAATGTTGAATTACTTATGTTTACAATTAGTAATTTAATACTAAAAATAATAATTTTGCGCTTCAATATTAATATGAATCTTATTTATATCTTGAAAAGTTATTATAAAAATACAAGTAATTTGATTTTAAAAACTATGATTTATATTAGTGGTTTTTTTGATCTTAATTATTAATATAAAAGATGATTGTTAAACAATCTAACACTTTATTGTGAAGGAGAATAGATAATGAGTGACGCTATAGAGAGTTCTGGATATCAAGTTGTAGATATTCTGATTTGTGTAGATGCGGAAGCCATCGTTAGTCATTATGATTTAAGTAAATCACAAACATTAGAAACTGCGAAAGTGGTATCTAACAATTACTTTTATTATATAACAAGTACTGGGAATCTTTATGCTCCTAAAAATAATGCTCAAGGAGAGTTGGAGATAACCGTCAATGTTGCTGATGACATTAGATGGAGACCAATGTCTTTGACGCAACAATTTGAATATACAGTGCTTTTATGCCACATGACAGGAACAGCAATTAGCGGTAGTGATGTTACGCTTATAACATTACCGAAACTTGATTATGGTGATATTTCTATTCCTTATTTGGCTAAGGCTGATAATAATAATATAAGTAGTGTAGTTTATAAAAGAGATGGGGAAAGTCATGGTGGACTAATAACACGATATTATCATCAATCAACAGCTCAGAGAGAGGGGTACGGTCAATATACTTGGTATATGAAAATATATCGTAAAAGACAACTTATTGGATATGTCTGTCATGATCCTTTCATTAAAGTTCTAGATAATTAAATACTTGTAAAACCAATATATAAGAATAGGAACAGTATTATGAATAATATTGAACATACAGAGCTGGATGATGTAAGGCCAATTATTGGTGTACAACTGATTGATGTTCTTGCTATTATTGATGTAAAAGCTATCACAAACGATCTCGGTAATTCTATTAGTCATGACCCTAGCAAACCAACGGTAATGGATGATAAATATATTTATTACATTACCTCTCAAAATAATATTTATGTGCCCAAAAATAATGCTCAAGGTACACTTTTAATTCAAGGTAAGGTAGGGGATACAATTAGATGGCGGGCTTCAACTTTATCGGCTCAATTTGATGATCAGGTATTTCTGTATCATATGGAAGGGGTGGGCGCCAAATCGTTAGTTTCGCCACCAACCCTAACTTCGGCTGTATCTCAAGTTGCGGCCCCAAGTAAAGAGGCAACGTTAGGGACTAACCAAGACTATCCAGTCGTACTGGAAACGCGTAATATTTTCAATCAAGGATCTAAATTACGTACTCCAGGTGTAGCAAGATATTCATGGTATATATCCATTTTCGAAAGATGGAATGTTAAAGACAACGTTGGTAATCTTGTTGGCTATCTTGCTCATTCTCCAAATATTCAAATAGTTGATTAAATTTAACATTATCTAAAAATTTAATAAATTAACCATGAAATATTAAAAGTCAACAGGCTATCACTGGAAAACAGAGTATAATTTCCAGTGATTTTATTTTCTTCATTCCGGCGAAAATATCCATTCATGCAATAATGGAAATTATTATTAAAATTATCCTTAAATAGATGTTTTTATTTAATTGTTTTATTGATTAATTTCCAAAAAAACTATTTCAAACGTAATTATAAGAAATAATAAGTGGTGTCTTATGATGTGGATAATGGGTTTGTTGTATAAAAAATCCTCATCAAGAGATGGACGAGGACTTTTACCATTGGATAATTAGATGATTTTTTTGTTTCAAAGAGAAATAGTTTCTCATACTACATATCTTACATAAAAAGAGATATTGAAATTAATCGAGTCCTTTTGCAGGAACCTCCCATATCTTGAAGAATCGTTTTACATTGCTTGCGGTGTAAATAACGGTATGGGATATATTTCGATGACCGAGATAATCTTGAATAAGGCGTGTATCTCTTCCTAAATCAGCGAGAGCATAACCACAAGCATGTCTTAACATGTGTGGATGAGGTGAAATATTAACTAATGCTTGCTTGCCATAACGTTTTAATAAACCATAAACTTGCTGGCGTGAAATAGCTCCTGATTTTTGTGATAAAAAGACCCATTCTGTGTCTGATTCTCGCCAACTCTTTCTAATATTAAGCCATTGATTTAGCGCTTTAATTTCTTCTGGTATTAACGGGTGTGTGGTTGATAATCCCCCTTTTAATCGCCTGACATGAATAATTTCTGAGCTAAGATCAAGATCGGATAATGTTAGATTACAGAGTTCGCTCACTCTAAAACCATGAATAAAGCACATCAATAACATGCAATAATCTCGCTCGGCGTGACGTCCCTGACGTGCTTTTTCTAAAATCGCATTAATTTCATATCTGGTCAAAAACTTACGTTTCTTCATGAAAATAATTCCTGTGCAATTGGGGCGGATAGTTATAGGTAGAAAAATAATATTAATCTACCGGAATATATCAATTAATAGAACTTTTATAAAATTATTAGCTGGTAACTCTAATTATTTTGACCAAAATCTATAATTATCGTTTTTAGATAGTTATAGATAGCCATTTTTTAATAGAAAATATCAGCTTGTAAGCTTTGTAATTATATATATGGAAATTATTTAACAATAAAAAGAAACTAAACAGAATGCACCAAACTGTAAATATGTTCCTATAAAACGACTGATTAAGTCAAATTTTGTGTAATGCCAAATTGCCAATGTTTAACTATTTATAATAGTTGGCTTTTTTTCATTGTTTTTTACTATTTTTTACGCTCTGCCATTAATTTATTGTAAAAAATTAGTAGGTTCATCTGAATTCAATCAAATACTAATCGATTAATTAGATTATAAGTTCAAATTAATATTTTTTTTCGAGTGTTAACTCCGAAATATTATGCCCTCTTAGTGTTTTTGACTGAAAAAAACAGTTTGGTGCATTTTGTTTGGTTTAGAAAATATTAATCCGAGATTTTTAAACTGTTTTGCACTGAATGTTGGGTGCATGGAGCTGGAATCCTGCACGGTTATTTTTTTTATGGTATTGGGTATTTTATCCTTAAATTCAAGGAATTAATTCACATGATATTGAATAAATTGGTTATGGCCCTGGGGTTAGGCGTAGCTTTGGCTGCGGGTTCTGTAAATGCAGCGAATCCTAGCCAAGGTCACGGAACGGTGACTTTTACCGGGTCTATTACTGATGCACCTTGTTCTATCACCCCGGAAACGGTTGATCAGGTAGTTCCAATGGGTTCTATTTCTAGCGCATCTTTGCAAAACGGCGGCCGTTCTTCTTCCACGCCATTCAAAATTTCTTTAGATAACTGTACGACTGAAACGATAAGTACAGTCACTACGACGTTTGTCGGCGCTAAATCTAGCATTACCGGCGGTGATGGTTTGCTAGGTATCGAAGGCGTTGCTAAAGGTGCGGGTATTGCGATCACTGATGCGGGCGGTAACAAAATCAAACTAGGGACTCCCTCACCGGCTGTAGCTCTGCATGATGGTAATAATGATCTGCATTTTGCTGCCTATCTTCAGGGGGATACTTCACCTGATGCCGTTGTTCCGGGTAATTTCACCGGCATTGCCAACTTCCAGCTGACTTATCAATAAGTCTTTTCATGCATGGAAACGCTGACAGGGAGGCGGGCGTTTCCTAATTAAAAGTTTTGAATAAGTTTAGCTGGAGAGACGTTATGAGTCGATATGCTGCCGTTGTTGTAGTGCCCTGCCTGTTAATGTTTTCCTGTGTTATTGCAGCTGAAACGGCAGCTCCACGAGGAACACAAGGATATGGTCGCGTTAGCATGCAAGGCACCATCATTGATACGGCCTGTGCGATTGACGCAGGTAGCCGTGACCAGACGATAGAGTTAGCCACGATCCCGGTAAGCCGGATGATACATGATGGACAGGGACTAGTGCGCCCCTTTTCCATCCGTTTGATTAACTGCGTACTGACTTCCGCCACCTTGGGTAAACCTGATTGGCGCCACTTTCAGGTGACGTTTGACGGCGTACCGGATGGGAACAATTTCCGCTTATCGGGTGTGGCTCAAGGAGTAGCGTTACAAATTACCGACATGTACGGCAATCAAGCGTACCCGGGAACTCCACTACCGGTGGGGGACTTACAGGTAGGGCAGATGACGCTTAATTACGCGATGCGATTGGTGGGTAATCACCAGTTATTGCAAGCAGGGCAGTATCGAACCTCTGTTCGGTTCAGGCTGGATTATTACTAATCATCGATCTGGGAATGCTATGGCTTTGTTTTTGGGTTCGACCACTGAATATGACAAGGTGGTCTCGGTTCGGTGTGTCCTGAAACCTCTTATTATTTCGGTATTGCTTGCTTTAATAGGTACTCATGCTGTGTATGCGGAAGAGGAAATTGAATTTAATACGGACGTGTTAGATGTTCAGGATCGTTCTCGGATTAATTTAAAAGAGTTTTCCCGTGCAGGTTATATCATGCCGGGGGATTATCAGATGGCGATACGTCTGAACAAGAGCGAATTGCCGGAAATGCCGGTCACTTTTGTGGCGCCACCGGATGATCCTCAAGGAAGTGTGGCGTGTTTGCCGCCTGAATTGGTGAAGCAGTTGGGGTTGCGGGCGGAATGGGAATCAAAGATTACCTGGTGGAACAATAATCAGTGCCTGGAGACTAAAACGCTGCCGGGCATGACGGTGCGCGGTGATCTGAGCAGTGACACGTTATACCTGAGTATGCCTCAAGCCTATCTCGAATATAGCTCGCCAGACTGGGACCCGCCGTCACGTTGGGATGAAGGGATTTTCGGGATGATGTTTGATTATAACGTCAATGCTCAGGTCTCTAAGCCAGCGAAAGGAAATGAAAATCAGAATGTCAGCGCCAATGGTACGACTGGGATAAATTTGGGCGCGTGGCGTCTGCGGGCAGACTGGCAATCACAGTATAACCACACCACGGGGCGGGGAGGGAGCACTGAGAAAAACTGGGATTGGAGCCGTTATTACTTATACCGGGCCATACCACGTTGGAATGCCAAATTAACCTTGGGCGAGGATTACCTCAATTCAAATATCTTTGACAGCTTCCGTTTTACTGGGGTGAGTCTGGTGACGGATGACAATATGTTGCCTCCGAACCTGCGAGGCTATGCGCCGGAAGTGACAGGAGTGGCGAAAACCAATGCCAGAGTGACTATTCGTCAGCAGGGACGGGTGTTGTATGAGACCCAGGTTGCGCCAGGGCCATTCCGTATTCAGGACATTAATGACGCAGTGAGCGGCAAACTGGATGTTCGGGTAGAGGAGCAGGATGGCGGTTTACAAGAATTTCAGATCGATACCGCGAATATTCCTTATTTAACCCGTCCGGGCCGGGTGCAGTACAAACTGGCGGCGGGGAAGCCAACCAACTGGAAGCATCACAGTGAAGGATCGGGCTTTGGTATCGGCGAATTTTCCTGGGGAATAAACAACGGTTGGTCATTGTACGGCGGGATATTGGGAGCCGGGAATTATAATGCGTTGTCGTTGGGGATTGGTCGTGATCTGATGACCTTCGGAGCGCTCTCTTTTGATGTCACTGAATCCCGCGCCCATTTACCGGCTGAGGATCAAACGTTGACTGGCGGCTCTTATCGTCTCAGTTATTCCAAGCGTTTTGAGGAGTATGACAGCCAGGTGACTTTTGCCGGTTATCGTTTCTCGGAACGTGACTTTATGAGCATGAGCCAGTATCTGGATCGTCGTTACCACGACGGTGACGCGGAGAGCAATAAAGAACTTTACACCATTATGTTGAACAAGCAGTTCACGCATATTGGTGCCAGTATCTACCTGAATTACAGCCATCAGACTTACTGGAATCGTTCGAATAACGATCGCTATAACGTATCAATATCACGCTATTTTGATATTGGCAGTTATAAGAACATTAACCTGAATCTGTCTGCTTACCGTAATAAATATGAAGGTAAAAATGACGACGGGATGTATATGACATTATCCCTGCCGTGGGGTAATTCAGGAACTATCAGTTATAACGCAATGGCCAACCGGGAAGGTAACTCCCACACGGTAGGTTATTACGATCGAATTAATGAAAACAGTAACTATCGTTTAGCGGTTGGCACCAGTATTGATGGCAAGGCCGCGGCTAACGGTTATTTAACCCATTACGGCGATCGCGCTCAACTGACGACCAGTGCGAGTTATCAGGATGGACGTTATACCACGGCAGCGCTTTCTATCCAGGGGGGCATGACCGTGACGCCGAAAGGCGCGGCGCTGCATCGCATTAATATGCCGGGGACCACCCGTTTGATGGTGGATACCGATGGTGTCGGCGGTGTACCCGTGAAAGGTTTCGGCGCGATTACCCATACCAATATGTTCGGTAAAGCGGTGATCTCTGATGTGAACAACTATTACCGCAACAGTGCGAGTATTGATTTAAACAAACTGCCGGACAATGTGGAGGCAGTACGGTCGGTACAACAAGCAACACTGACGGAAGGGGCGATTGGTTATCGTAAATTCCAGGTGATATCCGGTGAAAAAGCGATGGCGCTGATCCGCTTGCCGGATGGTAGCGTGCCGCCGTTTGGGGCAACGGTACTGAATAAGGATCAACGGGAGATCGGTATCGTCAGTGATGGTGGGAACACCTACCTGAGCGGGATAAATCCCGGAGAGAAACTGAATGTGCGTTGGGATGGAGAATTGCAGTGTGTGATTGAGCTGCCACATCAATTACCAAAAGTGGAAGAGATGGCTTCGTTATTACTGCCTTGCCAACTGGCCGACGGTAATAAATAGCCATGATTTTAATTGACTGGCAGCGTGAAAACCTTATTGCTGTCACCGAAGTGTATCGCGGTGATCTGTAATGATTATTCTAAGCATGAGTAATTGAGAGCATGAAATTGAACAATACAATCAATGTAATCACGATAGCTATCTTAAGTCTGTCAGTGATCAGTGAGTCAATGGCGGCTATTGCGCTGGATCGTACCCGTGTTGTGTTTAACGGTGAGGACAAATCCACCAGTATGGATATCAGCAACCAGAACAAAGAGTTGCCGTATCTGGCGCAGGGATGGATAGAAGATGAACAGGGTAACAAAATCAATGGTCCGTTAGTGGTGACGCCGCCGGTACAACGGGTGGAGCCGGGCGCTAAGAGCCAGGTGAAAATACAGTCACTGCCAACCATCGCACAGTTACCACAAGATCGGGAAAGCTTGTTCTATTTTAATTTGCGTGAAATTCCGCCGCGCAGTAAGAAGCCGAATACCTTGCAGATTGCGTTACAAACTCGGATCAAGCTGTTCTATCGTCCGAAAGCCATTTTTGCCAGCCGTACCGATTTGGATAATCCGTGGCAAGAGAAGATGACTTTGACGCGTCAGGGAGACCGATATCAGGTGAACAATCCGACACCGTATTACATCACCGTGGTGGATGCATCAAGCCAGCTTAAGGGCGAGACGGCGGCGGGATTTAAACCGTTTATGATAGCGCCTAAAAGTAGTGCGGTGCTGAGTGGCAGTACCGGGGCGTTAGGGAGTGCGCCGGTACTAACGTATGTCAATGATTATGGTGGCCGACCGCAATTAACTTTTAATTGTGCGGGGAACCATTGTCAGGTGACTAAACATTCGTCGTGATGGGTAAAGTCGGGAGGGGCGACAATGAACATCAAGCGGATAAGTTGCGTACTGGCACTGGCGATCTGGCTGATACCGATGACGGAGAGTCAGGCGAGGGAGACGCGGGCAGCAGATATAGATGGGCTGTACGGTGAACTGCATGTGTTTGGTGGGCTGACTGAGGCGGCCTGTCGACTGGACATGACCTCTGCATGGCAGGAGGTGAATCTGGGGAACACGCCAAACAGTGACTTACGCCAGCCAGGTGATAAAGGAACACCGATACCGTTCACATTGAAGTTTCGTGACTGTCTAAGAACTAAAGGGGCAGTCAATGACAGTCGGACCGGCAATCTGACGTGGGATCAGTTACAGCCGGTGGTAACGGTTAGTTTTGCGGCGCCGGCGGATCGCGATTATCCACATTTGGTGCGGGTGACTGGTATCACCGGGTTGGGGTTACAGATAACAGATACCGCGAATAATGATATTCGGTTGGGAGAGCGGGGACGCCCACGTTTTGCGGCGTCGGGGCAGGACAGCTTGGAATATTACGTGACGCCGGTGCGGACGCCGAGAGCGCTAGGGATTGGACGATATCGCGCGGTAGTGGATTTCAGGGTGAATTATGACTAATTCTCTGTGTTCTCTTTTTCAGTGTTCTCTGCGAATAAAAGGGCAGCATCGCAGGCAGAAAAAATGGAGCGTGTTGCTGTTTAGCTGTTTGTTGAGTGTAAATGCTCAGGCTGATTTACTGACAAATTTAGCCGCAAGACCTGTCAGTAATTTTGCGGGTAAAACACCGGTCAATATTTACGGCGTGGTTATCGCTCCTCCACCTTGTGTGATTAATAACGGCAATACTATTGATGTAGATTTTGGCGACGTGATGATTACCCGCATTGATGGGGTTAATTATATGCAACCCGTTAAATACACCGTGAGATGTGAAAAAATGCCGGCTAATGCGATGAAAATGATGATATCGGGTAACGCTGCCAGTTTTGATCGAACGGTGTTACAAACCAATCACGCTGGGCTAGGCATCGCTGTTATTCATAACGGGCGAAAATTGCCCGTCAATGACTGGATGAAATTTAGCTATCCTAATTTTCCTGAGTTACATGCGGTGCCGGTAAAAGATATGGCTGCGGTATTGAAAGGCGGCGACTTTGGCGCGGGTGCAACCATGATGGTTGAATACCAGTGAACGGGAGACATGCAATGAACCCTCTGATCTATCGTGTTTTCTGGGGTGCGTGCCTGGGGTTAATCAGTGTGATGCCGGGACAGGCGGCAGATAATATGTGGTTTCACGGCACACTGCTTGAAGCGCCCCCTTGTGTGATTAATGACGGCAATATGATTGATGTCTATTTTGGTCGCAATGTTGGCATCCATCAGGTGGACGGGGTGAATTATACCAAGCCGGTGAATTACCAGTTGGTATGTGCGCCTAATCTCTCAGGTTGGAGTTTAGGATTGACGGTGGTCGGCCCGCCAACCTCATTTGATGCTGCCGCGTTGCAAACTAATATTACTGATTTAGGCATTCGTCTGACGTTGGATGGTAAAGCGTTCACCCTTAATGAGCGTATTCCGGTGGCATCACAGAAACAGCCGGTGATACAAGCGGTGCCGGTGAAAAAACTAGGAAGTACGTTGCCGGAAGGGGCATTTGAAGTGACGGCGACATTGCTAGCGGAATACCAGTGAAAGGAAACTTAATGAAATATTTAAAATTATTCGTGTTGCGTGTTGGTTTTATGGTTATTGCTGCCACGGTTTATGGCCATCAAGTGGTACAGGCTGCGGATAATATGCGTTTTCACGGTGCATTGGTTAAAGAACCTTGCACGATTAAACCGGGTGATGAAGATATCCAGCTCGATTTTGCAACAATTTCTGAAAAATATTTGTATCTGCATGGTAGGACTAATAGCGAACCTTTTCTACTCAGGTTATCTGGTTGCGATATGAGTGTGGGTAAATCGATTAAATTGACATTCAGCGGCATAGAAAATACGCAATTGCCGGGCTTATTAGCGTTAAGTGCAGGGAGTCAAGCCTCTGGAATTGCCATCGGTATAGAAACGGCAGAAGGCAAACGGTTGTTGTTGAATAAAGAGGGGGAAGAGTATCCGTTAAAAAAGAGGGAAAACTTGATTGTACTGCAAGCATATGTGCAGGCAGAACCTGCTGCGCTAGCTAACCAGACGATTAAGCGAGGCGCATTTCATGCGATTGCGACATTTAATCTGAATTATGACTAACTTGCACGGTTTTATTAGGTAACTAAATGAAAAAGTTATTCTCTGTTTGGCTGGTACTTTTATCGCTGTTTTCATCAAATGCGGTTGCATCGATATTTTCATATATCACTAAATCCGAGGGGATTCCGACAAATGCCTATTATACTTTTGTCATTGAACGTTGGGACCCAGAAAACGATTTTACGCCAAATCCTTGTTATGGTTATTCTGCGTGTTGGATATCGGTTAACCATCGCCATTTTGCTGATGGTTATTCAGGGCAGCCCTATAGGATATTCAATACTCGCGTGGAAAGATTCAAGACAATGAAACAAGTGCAGGCGGAGATATTGAAATATACCAGTTTTCCGATCACTGGAGTTGCAAAACATTTTGGTCCTGCGATTCGATCGCATCAGGAATGTGTCGGGTTATTTTATGAAACCGATCAAAATGGTTTTCATGGAAGATTATTACCTGGATCTTTATGTGGCGTTGCACCACCGCCGATAGGATTTTGTCAGGTCAGTGAAGGCTCCGTTGAACTTAATTACGGTAGTATTGATGAGGCAAAACTGGAAGGGGCCACCAGAGCGGAAAATATCAATGTAACCTGTAATGTAGATATCGAGATTATTGTGACAGCGACGGGGCCTGACAGGGGATTAGTACCTTTAAGAAGTGATGGTAGCTTGAAAGCTAAATTGCTATTAAATGAGAAAAATGGTGAAGACGGTGTTGCTGTGTTTGTACCGGCTGGAGGAAATGTACCCGTTACAGTGAAATCAATTTTACAGAAAAATGGCAGAGTAGAGGCAGGACCTTTCTCAGGATCAGGAGCAATAATTTTGGCGATGCCATAAAAAGGTGTTTTTTTAATTTAAAGGCTGGGATGAAAATGAAACAAGATCATCTATTAGTAGGGAAGCGTATTCAAAAAAGAAGGAAAGAGTTGGGTATGACCGCCGCCAAATTGGCGGAAAAAATAGGTATTAGTCAACAACAACTCTCACGTTATGAGAGAGGGATAAACCGAATTAATTTATCCCATCTGGTACAGATAGCTTCAATATTGGAGACGCCGATAAACTGGTTTTTCCTTGATTGTAGTTATCCTGTAGCCAATAACAGCATCAATAAATTAACAGACCAATATATCCCTATTGCGGAGGCTACATTGGGTAAATTTGGATGTTAACTGCTCTCGACGCCAGTCGGGGGATCTATAAACCAGTTGATGACTGAGTTTCGTGACCGACGGAACGGTCACTTTTGTGATTTCTTTGTTAGTCATATTATTACTACAAATTAAAGAGTTTATTCTTGTTCATATTCCCTTTTGAAAAAGTTATTAAAATTCAGATAGTAATTTAATCATGTAATAGCCCGGTCATCCATTGAAGTAGGAATCCCTTTCAAAGCCTAATATGCTCCGCCAATGCTGAAAAATTTATAAGGATGACTAATTGTAACTGACATAGATAACTATGTGACCGGGGTGAGTGCAGCCAACAAAGAGGCAACTTGAAAGATAACAGGTATAACCGAAATCGATATGGGTAGCCCAACTAGACATCAAATTAGGTAATAGAGAAATTAGGTTCGTAATCACCACCAACACCGGCTATCTGATGGCTATCTCCCAATCCGTAATAGCATAGCGCCAGTTCTGCCAATTGGGTTAAAAGTCATCATCTAACCTAATCATAAAAGGTCATACTTTGTCACCCATTAACAACAAACGTCACAGTTCAAGTGATTTCATACCGAAATTAATCATCATAAATGTGATTAAAATCACATAATAAAAATAAAAAACTAAAATTAATTTGAAATTATTAATGTTGATTATTAAATGATTAATATTAATCTGTTTTTTATACAATACT
>NZ_JFGV01000084.1:0-21256 GCF_000612035.1 Photorhabdus aegyptia
TTATTTTAAAAAATTGATTATTGAGTGGAAACAATCTTGACATTATTATAGAATGCTTAAATGCTTAAATGCTTAAATGCTTAAATGCTTAAATGCTTAAATGCTTAAATGCTTAAATGCTTAAATGCTTAAATGCTTAAATGCTTAAATTGGAATGCTTTCTTTGTTAAAAGAAGCTTTTACTATCATTTTCTACATTTAATATGGTTGAAGTTTTAATTTCTTTAATTCAAATATTATTAACATTAATTCTACAGTGTTTATATCAGATATAAAAATATAATGAATTAAATTAAAAGGTTTTTATTGAAAAAATAGTATTTAATTATTAAAGATAAAATGGATGTGACGATAAAAGGCATTGATTTATAGAATAGAATTAGCTTATTTCATCGTATGTATTTAATCATATGAATTGCTGTTCCTAATTGAGTATATTCTTTTTCCAAATATTTAAAGCCAAGGGCAATATAAAACCCTTCTGCTTGCGGATTAGCCATCACCTGTAATGATGCTTTGCCTTTTATATGAAGATCATTCAATGCGATTTGCACCAATTGCTTGCCAATGCCTTGATGCCAAAAGGTTGGTTCAACAAATACTCCATCAAGTTCAGCATTTCCATCAGATTGAGGCAATACAACACTGAACCCTAGAATTACGCTAGCTTGTTCTGCAACATAAACATACCCTGCTTCAATATGCTCTATAGGCAGTTCTATCATGTGGGGATTTGCTAGTAATAATTCTCTATCTTCTTCCCACATAAGAGACGCCCGTAATTGCAGAACTTCAAGTGCGATCTGTTCAGTTGTATTGGCTAATCTGATGGTTATTTTCATTATTGTGCTATCTCTGCGATCTACGTTGTGTATACACGGCATCCAGTGTAAACAGCACTAATGCAGCCCAGATAAAACCGAAAGTAATCAGACGGTCAGTGCCTATGTGTTCACCATAAACCAAGGTTGCTAGCAAGAACATCAGCGTTGGGCCGACATACTGAAAGAATCCGAGTGTAGATAGACGCAGGTGGGCAGCGGCTTCCGTGTATAACAGTAATGGCACAGTAGTAATAATGCCCGCGGCAATCAGAAATAAATTGAGAGTTGCTGAGTTATTACTTAGATCACTGGTTGGGGTGTTGGCAAAACCAAATAGGTAAATGGCGGCAATCGGCAGTAACCACAGTGTTTCAATCGTCATGCCTGTTTGAGCATCAACATTCATCTTCTTACGCAGCAGGGCATATAGGGCAAAAGTGACAGCCAAACTTAATCCAATGACCGGTATAGAACCAAATTGCCATAATTGGATTAACACGCCGGTGAAGGCCAGAATAACCGCAGCCCATTGCATGCGGCGGAAACGCTCACTGAGAAACAGCATGCCGAACAAAACGTTAACAAGTGGGCTAATGAAATAACCTAAGCTGGCTTCCAGCATATGGCCGTGGTTCACCGCCCAGATGTAAATCAGCCAGTTGCAGGCTACGACAGTGGCCGTTACCGCCAGAAATAATACTTTTTTAGGTTGACGGAAAATCTTGGCCACTTGTGACCAGTGACGAGTTAATGTTAGTAGCAGCAACATAAAGAAAAATGACCAGATAATACGATGGGTCAAGATTTCGTCAGCAGGTACTTGCTGGATATGTTTAAAATAAACTGGCGCGATTCCCCAGATAAAACAGGCACCGAAGGCGTACAGTACTCCTTTGGTAGTTTGTGGCTTGTTCATATTGTCCTGATGTTAATAAAGGTGGAAAGAGTGTCATGGGTTTTTAGCCCGTTAACATGAAAATAATATGTCACCGGGCTGAATATTACGCAAGCGATTAAAATTATATTGTCATCCTACCAGATAGGTCGCCGTTACACTGGCGATATGGGCTCTCTGCTCATTATGTAGTTCTGCTCTGGCGACAGAAACTTTGTTGCCATTGCGGATGATGCTACTGGTGGCGGTAAATAATTCACCACGGCCGGGGCGTAGATAATCCACCCGTAAATCAATCGTTCCCATTATTGATAATCGTTTTTCTAATTCTTCTAATGATGCCGGTACCAGACGGGTCAAGGCGTTACCGATACAAACCAATCCACCGCATACGTCCAGTACTGAGGCAATTACGCCACCATGTAAAATTTTCTGTGCGATATTACCTACTAGTTTACTTTGGTTACGGAATTGTATTTCTACGTAATCTTGTTCAAATCGGATTAGTTCAAGTCCTAATAATTGGTTAAAAGGCATATCGTGAACAAAAGCATGACCAATCACTTGCCGGGCTTCTTCCAGGGTTAGTAGTGTTGTAGACATTTAATTTTATTCCTAAATAAAGATATATGTTACTAATGTGACTTTATATGGTTAATGGCTTGTTAATATTATGCTTTTATTGCTAACCTTGCCAGCTCATAAGGAATATCTGGTAATAATCTGAATAGACATAATTGAATACAACTATAGGTAAGTTGAAACGGAAAACAATATCGGTGCTGGAATTTAATCTACTGAAATTACGTGTATATACCCTATAGATTTCAAGATGCATCGCGGCGGCAAGGGAGTGAATCCCCGGGAGCATAGATAACTATGTGACCGGGGTGAGCGAGCGCAGCCAACAAAGAGGCAACTTGAAAGATGACGGGTATAGGTAAATTATGTAAATAAAGAAGGCGGTACTGTTGCAGCACCGCCTTATTAGAATAGTGAGCATGTTACCGATGTGACATCGCTTTCCATGCTCATTGATTGCTCATTGATTGCTCATTGTTACGAATGACCAAATTTGGCAATTGGGTTAATCAGATTATCAGCAAACTGTAAACTTTGAGCCGGATCAGCTAAATCGAGCATCTGACGGTTATTCGCTATTTGCAGACGATTTAGACAGCAGCGTTTAATCTCCGGTGTAAACAGATCGTAACGCACAAATTGTTCACTCAATTCAGGATGGTTGTGCTGATAGCTTAAAATACAATCTGCTACGGCCTGCCAGAAAAGATCCTGTGAATAGCTACCCTGTTCATCCAGTATGGCAGCCAGATAGCGGAATATACCGTCAAACACATCAGATAAGATAGTCAGTGTTTTCATATCTTCCGGCATGTCTACTTTGACTCGACTCGCTTTTTCCGGTAAATCGGCGTCGGGATTCATGACCAGAATCTCTTCCGCTAAATCTTTCATGAAGATGTGCTGTGGAATATGGTTTTCCAATACCAGAATGATGTTTTCGCCGTGTGGCATAAACATCAGATCATAAGCGTACAAACAGTGTAACAGCGGCGCAAGATAACTCTCTAAATAGCAGCGTAACCATTCCTGAGTAGACAGGCCGGATGCTGAAATTAACGCAGGCAACAGGGCATTCCCTTGCTGATCACTGTGCAGTAACGCTGCCATCGTCATCACTTGCTGCCCAGGTTCAATGAGTTGCAATGGGTTTTCTCGCCATAATGCCGCCATCATTTTTTTATAAGGCGTATCACTACTGATCGCTTGCTCGTAATAGCTGTTTTTGAATCCAACACTGGCGACTTCCCGTAAAATTTTAAAACGATAACGTTGCAAGATGGGATCTTGTGTTACCAAATCGAATAGCCAGTCATTAATACCCGGTGTCGTCGCCATGTAATAAGGTGATAAACCGCGCATAAATCCCATGTTCAGGATGGATAACGCCATTTTCACGTAATATCGCTGAGGATGAGTGCGATTGAATAAGGTACGGATCGATTGTTGCGCCTGATAGGTATCCGCACCAATACCAAGGTAGACCAATTTCTGATTAGCGATATCGGGCGCAAACACTGATGCCAACTTGTTCTGCCATTGCCAAGGATGAACTGGCATCAGGAAATAGTCTTCGGGATTAAGGTTAAGCGCGATCAACTGCCGATCAAATTCAGCTACTGTGGTTGTGCCTAGCTCTTGTTCCAGCAACTGTTGATAATTGAGTTGCTCTATACAAGCAAAATGCGCTTTGCTCTTATGTGCGGCCAGCCATACTAAATGCATAGCAGAGGCGGCTTCGGGACTAAAGTTCTGAAAATCACCGATATCAAAACCAATCCGGCCATTATTGGCGACGAAAGAGGGGTGCCCTTCCATCATCTCTCCTTCCAACGCCTGAAAATCAGTGTTCACGAGATCCATTGCACTGATACCGACTCTGTTATGCTTAAAAGCGCTGCTATAGAGAGTACTGGTAATTTCTTCCAGATAGGTGGGCATGACAACATCGCTGATGCCAAGTTGTTGTTTGAACTCAATAATGAAGAGTAAGGAATCGAGTTCTGCTATTTCCCCGTTGGCATGTTTTTGTAACGAATCGGCATCAATCAGCCAGTGATCCAGTGCCATACGCCGCGCCCGGAAAGTATAGCTGACCAAAAGGTCAGTACTATTCAAACGGTAACTATCCAAACGGTAATGGTGATATCCGTCACTGTCTGTTTTTTCAGTTAACTGTTGAGGCGTGAGTAAACATTCATGTGAAAATTCGGAAATAGCTTTACACAAGTGCAGACGATTAACTTTTTGCCAGACGGCAGGTTGCAAATGTGTGGCATTTGTCACCAATGATCCCGGGGAAGTTGATATTGTCGCTTGGTGTTCCCGCTGTAACGCAATCTGGTGCTGTTCTCTGGTACAAAAGGCTAATTTTGCTGTTTTATGAGGTAATACCAATGCCTTCTGATAAACAAAACCCGCCCGCAGATTAAGCTTGTGAATTTTCTCATTGCGTATATCAGGTTCAACCACAATTCGAGTCACGGCAGGATCGCTGAAAATAAAGGCCATGATGGTTTGGAAAATTCCCCAAGTGAAATACCTGATTTTTTCTTGCGGCGGGGCAACCAGAATGTGCATTCCCATATCATCTGGATGTGCTGGATAATATTTTCCAATCAGATCATCTTGTGCGCGATAACACTCTAATAGAAAAGCAGGTTGTTCCTGATAGATGCCAATAAATACACTGCCCGGATGGCGCGATTCTAAATCCTGATAAAATTCCCGTACTTGTTGTTCGGTATTATCTTGCATTCCCCAATAATGAGCATAATCCCGGTTAACCCAATCAGTTAATATGGGAATATCCCGTTCCATATCCAGTGAACGTAATGCAAAGCTGCCTATTTCAGGCAAGGATTTTTCAAACAGCGTAGGATTAAAGACGGACATTAGCATGCTCCTTCGGTGTCGACGCTGAACTGCTGGAAAGCGATACTTTTCTCAATCGGGTAATGTTCAATACCGGTAATTTCATAAATCAGGCAGGAGTTGCGATAACAGGCCATTCCCAGATCTGGTGTGACGAAACCGTGGGTATGTAACTCCACATTCTGTATGAAAATGGTGTTGCTCTGATCAATGCTGTAATTACGTTGTACAGCATAACGTCCTTTTTCATCCCAACGGATAAGGTGACGTATACCTTCAATAAAAGTTGGAGTCTGGTATTGATAGCCGGTTGCCAGAACGATTCCTTCTGTGTCGAGAGAAAATGCTTTCTCCTGCTCATGTTGGAATAATGCTAATGTTAGGTCCCGGCCATTGTTAGCATGGCTAACTTGTTGTAATTCACTATTAGTATATAAATTAACGTTTAATTCACCGTTTAATCGTTTGGTGTACATTAAATCGAAAATATCATTGATTAATGAACTGTTGATACCTTTATAAAGCTGCTTGTGGGACAGATTTAATGCATCACGCTTTTCACCCGGGAGATTATAGAAATAATCTACATATTCTGGCGAGGTCATTTCCAGAGTCAGTTTGGTATATTCCAGCGGGAAAAAACGTGGTGAGCGGGTAAGCCAATTAAGCTGATAATTGAATTTATCAATATCGCTGAGTAAATCGTAAAAAATTTCCGCTGCACTTTGTCCACTACCCAGAACGGTAATAGATTGTTTTTGTTGTAAGGCTTCTTTGCTCTTCAAGTAATTACCCGATGTCACCATCTGATCAGAGAAGGGTTGGCAGCACTTTGGAATATAAGGTGAAGGCCCGGTACCTAATACCAATTTTTTACAAACAAATTGGTGTTGTTGCCCAGTTAACGTATCTGAACAATGTAGTGTATATAGTGAAGCGTCTTCATCATAACTGATGCTATCAACGCGAGTGTTAAAGCGTAAATTGGATAACTGTTCCGCTGCCCACTGGCAATATTGGTTGTATTCCTTACGCATCAGGAAAAAACTTTCCCGGATATAAAAGGAATATATTCTTCCTTTCTGCTTAATGTAATTAAGGAAGCTAAGTGGGTGCGTGGGTGATGCCAAGGTCACTAGATCTGACATAAATGGGGTTTGCATAGTGGAGTTTTCCATCATCATTCCCGGATGCCAGTCAAAGCCCGGTTTTTGATCGATGAACAGGCTATGAACATCTTTTAGCGGCTGAGTTAAACAAGCCAGTCCGAGATTAAAAGGGCCGATGCCAATGGCGATAAAATCATAAAGGCGAGTTGTCATAATTTCTCCTGGTGAACAGTATTAATCTTCGTTTAGTTGTTATTATGAGTTGCCAGAAAATCATTTCCGTGCATTACGATGCTGTGCACAATTTCTTGTAAATGTTGCTGGTTTGTTGCCGGGTTAAGGAAAGTAAATTTCAGATATTGTCTGCCATTGACCTTGGTACCCGCAATGACGGTATTGCCTTCACGGAATAGCGCCTTACGAATGGCTGCATTGACGGCATCAATATCTGTAGCGGGTAATTTTTGTTTAGGAATAAAACGGAAAACCAAAGTACTTAACTCTGGATAATGAATAAGTTCAAAATAGGGATTTTGTGCCATTAATCGATAGGCATCCTGAGCCGTATCGACAACTTTATCAAAAGCTTGTCCAAGTCGTTTTGCGCCCATAATTCGTAATGTCAGCCACATTTTCAACGCATCAAAACGACGAGTTGTCTGGATACTTTTATTGACCAGATTGGGTGTGCCTTCTTGTAACGCACTTAGCGGATTCAAATATTCGGCATGATAAGTCAGATGGGATAAGTGTTTCTTATTTTTGACGAAGAAAGCACTGCAACTAACTGGCTGGAAGAATGACTTGTGGTAATCCACCGTGACAGAATCCGCTAAATTGATGCCTTCCAGTAGATGAGCGCGACGAGGCGAAACCAGTAAACCGCATCCGTATGCGGCATCTACATGTAGCCAGATGCCATACTGTTTGGCGATAGCCGCGATAGGGTGAAGTGGATCAATACTACCGAAATCTGTGGTACCGGTTGTCGCGACAATGGCAAAAGGAATATTGCCTTGTGCGATACACTGATTAATGTTTTGTTCCAGTGCTTGAGGGTCCATACGGAACTCACTGTCGTGAGGAACAGAGACCACGGCGTTGTACCCCAAGCCAAGGATAGCGGCGGCTTTTTGTGTACTGAAATGGCTGACTGTCGAGGTAAAAATACGCAGTTTATGGAAATCTGCTGGCAAACCATGTAGCTGATTTTTATGTTCAGGATCGCGCTGGTGACAAAAATGGTCCCGCGCAAGTAGCATTGCCATCAGATTTGATTGCGTGCCGCCACTAGTAAAGATCCCATCGGCATTTGTACCTAATGCCATTTTATCTCGTGTCCAGTCGAGAACTTTTTGCTCTATTAGTGTCCCACCAGCGCTTTGATCCCAGGTATCCAATGAAGAATTAATCGCGCCAATAATGGTTTCAGCCAGAACGGCGGGTAATACCAATGGACAATTAAGATGGGCGACATACTTTGGATGATGAAAATAAACAGCATCTTTAAGATAAAGTTGCTGCAACTCATCTAAAGCTTGGTTTAAAGAGGTAAGGGGAAGATCTAAATTCACTTTAGAAAATAGTGGGGATAACTCATTGGGTAATATCCCACTGAAAGGCTTATCCACCTGCTGTAATATTTTCTTTATTCTGGTAATGACATTATAAGCGTCATCAAGATAGTCTCCAGCACTATGCATATTTAAGAAATATCTGGAAAAATCTTTGTCCGTTATATGACTATCTTTTGTAGGTGAACGGTCTAATAGCAGAGCTTCTCCGTACATTATATGTCCTTATTATTTCATGTATAGGTTATATACCCGTCATCTTTCAAGTTGCCTCTTTGTTGGCTGCACTCGCTCACCCCGGTCACATAGTTTGCTATGCTCCCGGGGATTCACTCCCTTGCCGCCGCGATGCATCTTGAAATCCATAGGGTATAATTTGGTTATTGCCCAACATAGTTGATTTTATTATGTGTAGTATTTGGTTAGATTAAATAACTGTTGAATAGTAGCGCGATTAAATCATAATAATCTCTTTCTGCCGGAACAGATAAGAATTAAAAATTATAGAATAGAATGTTAGTGCTTATTTTCTACCTTAGATTCCAAAGGGCAATCATGGCAATTACCGACGCCAGGTAGTTTATTTCTTTGGCAACAAGTGCGACGTTGCATATTGTTATGCCGTAAAATAACAGTACGATAAAGTGGGTTATCTCTACCGTCAGGTAGTTGTGGCTCCATAAAAAGACCGTTTATAATTTCTTGATATAACTGGCTATTTATTCTTGTGCTGAATTCGGCAAGATACCAATGCATAATATAACCGATATTATTCCATAGGAGCCGTCCATTTATCCCATGATATGATTCGATCTTTTCACATACAGGAATAATATGGCGATCCAACAGAGAATAATGACGATGGAGTAGTGATAAAGGTGCTTCATTTAGCCAGGTTAAATGATAGTAAACAATATCTGGCCTGCCACTGTCATGGAATTCAACCCGAAAAAGATTGTAATGAGTGTCCACTGCTTGTGGATATTCCAGCAACATTAACATCATCGGGGGAATAACCAAACCAAAATACCATTGTGCCCATAAAGAATACAGCGCTTTTTGGTTAGGTTTTATATCATTGTCACCGTAATATTCATCCTGATAGCGCTGCATTAATACCGGAAATTCTCTTGTATCTGACCATTGGGGGAAACTCATACTAGCAGTAGGGATATTGTCTGCATTCACTCTCATGGTGGCAGTAAAATGGCTAAATGTTTGTTCAAATAACTGGATGATATCTTCAATTACCACGGTGGTTAAAGGGATAATTGAATTGTTTGTATTTGACACCACCAACTCCCTGTTTACATGTTCATACTACCTGATTGTAGTATCTTACATATGACTAATCATTGTAAATATAATTATGATAATTATTATCATTATCATTGTTATTATCAAGTAGTGAACCTTTTGGGTACCTATATTGCTTGTTAATACAGCAAAACTATAGGCGGCTCATTCCCGGCTCAGACGGGATTATATTTCGGAATAATCAATGGCTTACCTGATTCTGGATCGCAAATAATACGGCAAGGGAGACCAAACACATCGGCGATACTCTGTTCGTTGATAATCTCTTCTGGTACCCCTTCGGCGTAAATTTTACCATTCTTCATCATAATTAAATGTGAAGCGTAACGTAGTGCCAGGTTAATATCGTGCAGTACCAGCACCAACGTTTTTCCCTGTAAATGTAGACGCTGACAGAGATCGAGCATTTCAATCTGATGAGTGATATCCAGATAAGTGGTTGGTTCGTCTAACAATACAATGGGTGTTTGTTGTGCCAAGGTCATTGCAAACCAGGCGCGTTGACGCTGGCCGCCGGAAAGTTCACTCACTAACCGGTGTGACATGTCTTGAAGTTCAACCGCATATAAAGCGTCGTTAACGACTTGTTCATCTTCTGCTGACCACTGCCGTAAAAAGGATTGATGAGCGTAACGCCCACGTGAAACCAAATCGTATACAGTCAACGCTTCGGTGATGATTGCCCCTTGTGTTAGCAGAGATAGCTCACGTGCTACCGCTTTGGGTTTGTAATGTCGAATATTGCGCTCATCGAGCAGAATTTCACCGTGCTGTGGCGTTATACCTCGGCTAATGGCGCGTAGCAGGGTCGACTTTCCACAGCCATTCGGGCCAATGATGACGCTGAATTCACCATCACGAATAGCAATATTCAAGCACTCAACAATCGTCTTTTTTCCGTATGCCAGCGAAAGATCTTGGGTGGTCAATCGTGAAGCGCGAGTTGGGGAATTCATATCAAGTGACATTACTTGGTTCTCCTTAATTCAGCGTACAGCAAATACATCAAATAGACACCGCCTACCCCTGCGGTGATAATGCCTACTGGCAGACGTGCCGAAGTAGGAAGCAGCAAAGTAATTAAGTCAGAAGCGAGCAGTAGTAATGCTCCCATCAATGCTGAACAAAAAAGAGCGGCACCTTTTGCCCGTACCAAACGGCGGGCAATTTGCGGCGCAGAAAGTGCGATAAACGCCACAGGTCCGACAACCAGTACTGCCATTGAGGCCAGTAGTACCGCCAGTAACAAGCTCATGAGCTGAATGATACGGACTGGCACACCGAGCGTATTAGCAACTTCATAGCCAAGATTGATGTAGTTTAATTGCTGTCCTAACCAAAGGAGAAAAGGGACGAACAGTATCGTTCCATAAATTAACCCAACATCTTGCCAGCCTCGGTTGGCGAGGCTGCCGTGCAGCAGCGAAGCGAGTTGCTGTGCTTGCTCAAGGCGTACATTCGAGATAGCGAAATTAACAAATGCCATACAGAGGGCGGCGATAGCAATCCCGGAGATGACAATCTTGGTTGTCTGCATCTGCCCAGAGCTGCTAATGTTCCCGGCGTAGACCAACAGTACTGCAAAGCTGGCCCCTAGCAGCGCACCTAAAGGAATCGGCAATACGCCAGGCCAGATGATTAGTGTGGCGACTATGCCAGCAGCAGCGCCGGCATTGACGCCGATAATATCTGGGCTGCCGAGTGCGTTGCGGGTCGTCAGTTGAAAAAGTGAACCTGAGAGAGCCAGAGTTGCACCTGCGCCGATAGCCACTAATGCGCGGGGTAAGCGTAGCTGTGTGAGAATAAATTCCTGATAAGGAGTTGAGGTTGCTAGCCACGGGTTATCGATACCTTGCTTACCCAGTGCCAGAGAAAGATAAAACAGCGCTGCAAGTAGTAACAATATCAACAAGATGGCTCTTTGAGTCCGTTGTGGAGGCACAAGAAAAACAGCGGTTCCCAACATAAAGGTGCGAATTTTTGTCGGTCTAGATAGGTTAATTCGCGACATAATTAACTCCACGATGGGTTTTAATCACCAGATAGAGCAACGGCCCACCGATTCCCGCGGTGATAATTCCCACCATGATCTCCCCGGGGGCTATTACCAACCGTGCCAATATATCGGAAGTGAGCAAGAGGCAAGGCCCAGCGAACAAGCAATAGGGCAGTAGCCAGCGGAAATCGCTGCCAACTAAAGCCCGCATCAAGTGAGGTGCAGCCAAGCCGATAAAGGCAATAGGTCCAGCCATCGCGGTAGCCACCGCCGCCAGCATGGTGGCAGAAATAAGTGACAATACGCGGGTGCGGGCAACATTAGCGCCAAGCGAGTTGGCGATACCTTCACCAAACACCATCACATTCAGGGAAGAGCTGAGTGAAAGGGTCAATATCAAGGCAAATAACAGATAAGGTATCAGCGAACTCGCTTCTGCCAGAGACATTGCACTGAGCGATCCAATGGTCCAGAAGCGGTAGTTATCCAATACATGGGCATTCATTAATACAACGCCTTGCACAAAAGCAAATAAGCAGGCGTTAATGGCGGCACCGGTTAATACCATGCGCACTGGATTGCTATTACGTTGTCCGCCACTGAGCAGGTAGAACGACAATGTAGCCAGACTTGCGCCAATAAATGCTGTCCAGAAGCGCGGAAGTTCATCCAGCATGGGGATGAAAGAGAAACTGACAACCACCGTAGCCGCTCCGGCGTTAACACCGAGTAAGCCCGGCTCGGCTAACGGATTACGCAGCAATCCTTGCGTTACGGCCCCGGAAAGCGCCAGTGCGGCGCCAGCCATGATGCCGATTAACGTGCGTGGTTTGCGGGCATTGATGACCAGATCGTTATAGCTGCCGCTGTCGCCTAACCAATAGTGATGCCATATGGTTGAGAGTGGCAACGTTTTTGCGCCCAGACTCAGACTGGCAATAATACAAATCAAGGTCAGCAATATCATGAAACCTAAGCCAAGCAGCAGTAGGAATCGGCGTTTAGGATTTGTCATAATGATTTAATTGCCTCTGCCAGAATCGGCATAAATTGTGATAAACCCCAGCGCAAACTAAGCGGTGTGCCGTAAGACATAGCAACAACCAGTGATTGGTCGGTTAGCGGAATATAACCTCCCTGATGTACAGCTCGGATAGATTGAAATAACGGCTGTGCTTCCACTGCCTTACGTTCTTGTTCATTATTGAACCAAGTTACTAAGATATCAGCGCCATTAAGATAATCCGCATTTTCCAGTCCTATATTGGCGGCGAAACTGCCGAAGGGATCGGCCAGTGTGCTAACCGATGGCAGTAGCGTTAAACCAAGATGGACTAAGGTATCGACGCGAGGATCGCCTTTGACGTATACAGATAGCATATTACTGCTGATACCCGCCTTGATATAGGCGAAAGTATAGCGATTGATATGTGGGATGGTATCGCTTGCCTCACGTAATGTAGCATTCAGCTCGGTGGTGAGTTTTTCTCCCTGCGACTGCTTATCTAGCGCACGAGCAATTAATTCAATTTGTTGTTGTGGTGTCGTAAGCCAGGGATGAGAAGGATAAGCGATCACTGGGGCGAAATGTGATAAATGGTTATAAACCTCTTGGGTGATGCCTGATTGGGTTGCCACAATCAGATCAGGCTTAAGGTTAATGACCTTCTCAATGTCCAACTCAGGATACATGTCTATTACGGTGGGTAAAGTTCCGCCACGCTGTTGCACCGCTTGTTTAAACCACGGCAGATAGCCTTGTTCATCTCCGCCCCAACGATGGGATTCAATACCGATCGGCACGATACCGAGATCCAGTACGATATCTTCCGCTCCCGCACCGAGGGCGACAACACGCTGAGGTTGATGTGTAATCACCGCGGTACCCAATGCAGTAGTAATTTGTTTGGGATAGCCGGGCTTATCTGACGGTGCATTGTTTGTGCTGGCTGACTTATCACAGCCAGCCAACAGACTGACCAACAGCATCAACAGTACGGCAAACTCTTTGTAACGCTTCAATTTCATTGTTCGCTTTCCTTCAAATAAATAGAAACATAAGGTTTGCCGTCCGCAGTGTCATTATGACTTTAAACTCAGAACTTATAACGCAAGATCGCTTCAATGTTGCGAGGTGCACCATAGTAATACTGAGAATATTGACCAAACTGGGTGTAGTAGGTCTTATCAAAGACGTTATTCAGGTTAACCGTTAAAGAGAGATCCGGTGTGAATTGATAACGGCTCATCAGGTTAACCACAGCAAAGCTGTTTTGTTCCGCTTGCATTGATGTTTTTCCAGGCCCATCAACGGTCAACCAGGTTTTATCCTGCCAGTTAACACCACCACCAATGGTCAGATTGCTCATAGCTCCTGGCAGGGTGTAGGTGGTAAACAGTTTAAACAACTTATTTGGCATATTGGAATTGATTCGTACACCATTAGGATCTGTTGCCCGGAATTGCGTGTAACCAGTATAAAGACGCCAGTTATCTGTCAGTTGACCACTGATTTCTGCTTCGAATCCGCGAGTTTTGGTACCATCCACTGTATAACGAGGAATGGAGAGATCCGGTAGTCTCGGTGCATTGTTATCCACTAATGGCAGGTTATCTTGACGGATTTCAAAGACTGCCAGTGAATAATCGAGACTGTTATCGAAGGCGACGCCTTTTAGGCCCGCTTCATAGTTTTGTCCAGACACTGGGGCAAGTAATTTATTATTGCGGTCACGGTGGTTTTCTGGATTGAATATTTCGGTATAACTGGTGTAAACCGACAAGTCTTGAGTAATGTTGTAGATCAGTCCACCGTAAGGAACAAATTCGTCACTGTAGCTGGCATTTTGTGGAGTATTGAAATTATCACCACGTGTTTGCCAACTGGTTACTCGACCACCAAGGATCAAGGTCAATGGATCTGCCAGAGAAATCTGAGTGACTGCATAACCTGCGGTCTGTTCATTACGGCCTTTCGAGCCATAAGTTCGCGTATTACTCCACTCTGGTTCAGGATATTGCCAGCCAGGAGAGGTGAAATCACCTATTCCTGGACAGCTATTTGGACGTGTAAGCATACAGGTTGCGTTGAAGTAATCGTTTTGGAAATCCTGTTGCTGATGGTTTAAGCCGAAGCTGACATGATGTGTACGGTTAAACAACCGGTAGTCACCGTTCACCTGTAGATCGTAGTTCTTCTGGCGGCGACTGCCATCAATAAGTGTCATGTTACCTGGCGCCATACCAATATTGGTGTTACGGTCAGGAAAACTTGTCGCCCACAGGACTTTTTGGTCTAGAGCGTTATTATCATAAGTAAAGGTGCCCTTTACACTCCAGCCGTTGTCAAAGTTATGTTGCAGGCTGGTAAAAGTGGAGAAGGTCCGAACTTTTGAAAAAGCCCAATCAGGAGCATAGCTGTCGCTGCGTTTATAGTTTGTTTTGCTGCCGTCTGCAAAATAGATCGGCAAACCACCAAACATACCGCCACGGGTGTGATTACGTTGATGATCCACGCCTATAGTCAGCAAGGTATTTTCTGTCAAATCCGCTTCAAGGATGCCATAGAACGGGTATCTTTCATTGTTATTGCGATCAATAAAGGAGTTGGCTGCTTGATAGGCTGTAACGAAACGCCCGCGTAGGTTGCCACTGTCATTTAACGGGCCAGAGAGATCAAGGCCAGTGCGCCATTTATCCCAAGAACCCGCACCGGCAGAGAATTCGCCACGGAAATCACGGGTTGGACGTTTACGAATCAGGTTAACGGCTGCCGAAGGATTACCTGGGCCAACCATCAAACCGGCTGCTCCACGTACCACTTCGATACGATCAAGCAGGTCAGTATCCAAAAGATTGTCACCATAGTTAAAGCGGGTATCGTAGTAGGTTGCAACCCCATCACGCAGGATGTTATTGATAGACATGCCACGAGAAGTAAACCCGAAACGATCGCTATCAAGCTGGCGTATGCTCATACCGGTTGTGCTATCGATGACGCTATTAACACTGTCCAGATTTTCGTCAAGCATACGTTGTTTAGTCACGACACTGACGGTCTGTGGCGTTTCACGCGCCGAGAGGTTTAGACCGGTGGCGGTAATCATCGACGTGGTATTGTACATGCCGGTGTCTTCGGTCACTCCTTCATGTTCTGGTTGTGAAGCGGTAACGAGTATTTTGTCATTTTGGGCAGCGGTTTTATCGCTGGTATTTTGCGCATTTGCTGTGATTGCATAACTATTTCCCATCAGTACTAACTGTATAGTCATTGCAAGAGTTGTTTTTTTAATCATAGAATCCTTTTGCAAAAACGGATACATCACTTTTTTATTATTCATTTCATCCCCAAATTAAATCTTTTGGTATTTATCTATGTTGATATTTTTATTTATTGCTGCTCGGCTTGATGAAGAGTAACCGAGTATTCATGGCGTAAAGCGTATAGCGGGTTAACTAAGGTTCCGGCGAATTTGAGATTCTTTTCACGGTCGTCAAGATCGATCATCTGTTGATTGTTCGCCATTTGCAGACGATTCAGGCAGGTACGAACAAATTCCTGCTTAAACAGATCGAACTTGCGGAATTTCTCAATCTGATGCAGATGTTGTGATTGATAATTATGGACACAGCGTGCAACCAGTAACCAGAAACGCTCTTCTGGCAGATTGAGATCTTTTTGCAACAGTGGAATCAGATAGCGGAAGAAACAATCGAAAATATCAAGGAAGATATAGTTAATCTTCATGTCGTCTTCGATAGTGACGTGCAGGAAATTAATCTCTTCAGGCAATTGGAGATCGCCATTCAAAATAGCAATTTCTTCACCAATATCTTTCATCAACATGTTTGTCGGGCTGTTATTATCCAATACCAACATCAGGTTTTCGCCATGTGGCATAAACACCAGATCATAGGTGAAGAAAGAGCGCAATAATGGAGAGAGGTAAGCATCGAGATAACGTGACACCCACTCTTCTGATTCCAAACCTGAATCCTTTACTAAAGCGGCAACGACGGAATTACCTTGATGATCAACATGCAGCAATGAAGCCATTGTCATCAAGCGTTGGTTATCTTTCAACAGCGTCATTGGGCTTTCGCGCCACAGTGCTGACAACATTTTCTTATGTGGACTATCTTTCTTAATGGCTGATTCAAAGTAGTTATTGAAATAACCGAGAGCAGCACGTTCCCGTAGTACGGTAAAACCTTTCTGTTGGAAGAAACTGTCATTATGGACTAAGTTACTGAGCCATTCGTTGACTGATGGGGTTGTGACCATGCTGTGTGGATCGAGCCCACGCATAAAGCCCATATTCAGCACGGATAGGGCGGTCTTAACGTAGTTCTTCTTCGGTTGAGTAATATTGAAGAAAGTACGGATAGATTGCTGTGCGAGGTAGCGATCATGACCTTCGCCAAGATAAACAATATTATTATTGGCAATATCTGCCGCAAAGCTGATGGCAATACGGTGCTGCCACTGCCAGGGATGGAGAGGCATCAGATAATAATCTGATGGACATAATCCCAGCGTATTAAGATGACGTTCAAATTGCGCCGGCAGGTATTTCCCTAGCTCTTCTTCTATTAATTGTTGGTATGAGAGATCGGATAGCGCGGAGAAAATAGCTTTATTCCTGTGTACCGCAATCCAGATTAAAGTCACCGGGCTGGCGCTTTCAGGCGCATAGCGCTGATAATCATCGGCATCGAAACCAATGCGGCCATTATTCGCAATAAAGACCGGATGGCCTTCACTCATTGCCGTTTCAACAACTTGATAATCAGCATGAGCTAAATCTTGGGCTGTCAGTCGGTTGTACTGATATTTAAAAGCGTGACCGTAGAGGGTGCTAGATATCTCATCGAGATAAATCGGCAGCATTTTTTCCGGGATTTCCAGTAGCGAATACAACTCAATAATCAGTTGAATGGCATCAAGCGGCTGAGATTGCTTCTCCTTGAATTTGGTTACGGAAGCGGCATCAATATCAATATGATCGAGCTGATAAGCCTCCGCTTGAAAATGGTATTGGTAGTCACCTATTGCCAGAGAGTACTGTTGCTGTCCATGATAGGTAGGATTAATTAATTTTTCGTGACACAGCTCACGAAATATTTTTGTCACCAGGTGGCGATTGGCATGGAGCCAGTTCTCTGCGTTGAGGTGCAGAGTGTGATTATCAGAGTTAATATGTAGTGAACTCATGGTGATAACAATCCCTATTCATAATCAAAAATCCTATCCAACATAGTCGCTATACACTGGAAACAAATCGGTACGCTTAATTTTGAAATTTTCGAATATAAGCATTCTTTTTCCTGGTATTCATTCCGATTCTCTTAGACAGGTGACTTTTGGGGTATTCAATTTTGATAACATTAATACAAATTATTATCATTAACAACTGTGTAAGTGTAAGGATTTACTCTATTTTTGCCTAAATAGCAGTCAAAAATTCGGCGTTATGGCGCTGCATTGGGATGAGTAAGATGAATTGGGGGAGAATTTTTGATCGGCTGTCACCTTTAATTAAACCTGCTTTTATACCGAGATGATGTTCAATGACATGCTGTAATTATTTCGAGAGTGAGATAGCATAATGCCCAGACGTTTTGAAAAGCGTCTGTGATTTTTTAATATGGTTGAGGAAAAGCGTGTCTACCGCAGAGGTCATTAATACGATATCACTGACAGAGCAGGTATTGCGGAAAACCTTTGGTTATTTGCAATTCCGGCCTGGCCAGCAACAAGTTATCAATACCATTCTTGAAGGGCGTGACTGTTTGGTCATTATGCCGACTGGTGGTGGTAAATCATTGTGTTACCAAATTCCGGCGCTGGTACAGGAAGGGGTAACTTTGGTTGTTTCCCCGTTGATATCTTTAATGAAAGATCAGGTGGATCAACTGCGGGCAAATGGTGTTGCGGCAGATTGCCTGAATTCAACTCAGGCCCGTGAACAGCAGATTGATGTGATCCGGCGTTGCCGTCAGGGAATGATTAAATTGCTGTATATCGCCCCTGAGCGTTTGATGATGGATAACTTCCTTGAACAACTTCTGGAATGGCAACCAGCAATGTTGGCTGTGGATGAAGCTCACTGTATTTCACAATGGGGCCATGATTTCCGACCGGAATACCGGGCGTTGGGGCAACTCAGGCAACGCTTTCCGACATTACCCGTCATTGCGTTGACGGCCACCGCTGATGAAACTACTCGTAATGATATTGTCCGACTACTGAATCTTAATAATCCACTTATCCATATCAGCAGTTTTGACCGCCCCAATATCCGTTATACCTTGATAGAAAAATACAAACCATTAGATCAACTGTGGCTATTTATTCGCGGTCAAAAAGGTAAAAGCGGCATTGTTTACTGCAACAGCCGTAACAAAGTTGAAGAGATATCAGAGCGTTTACAAAAACGTGGCTTGAGTGTTGCGCCATACCATGCCGGGTTGGACAACAGCCAGCGTGCGCGGGTGCAGGATGCATTTCAACGTGATGATTTGCAGGTAGTGGTGGCAACCGTGGCATTTGGTATGGGAATTAATAAACCTAATGTTCGGTTTGTGGTGCATTTCAATATTCCACGTAATATCGAATCCTATTATCAGGAAACGGGACGTGCTGGACGTGATGGTTTGCCGGCGGAAGCGGTGCTGTTTTATGATCCCGCGGATATGGTATGGCTTCGCCGTTGTCTGGAAGAGAAAGAGGCGGGTACACAGCAGGATATTGAGCGGCATAAGCTCAATGCGATGGGGGCTTTTGCCGAAGCGCAAACTTGCCGCCGTCTGGTGTTATTGAACTACTTTGGTGAAAGTAAGCAAACCCCTTGTGGTAACTGTGACATCTGCCTTGATCCGCCGAAAAATTATGATGGTTTAGTGGATGCCCAAAAAGCGCTTTCTTGTATTTACCGGGTTGGACAGCGCTTTGGTATCGTCTATATTGTTGAAGTACTTAGAGGCGCGAATAATCAGCGTATCCGTGATATGCGACATGATAATTTACCGGTTTATGGTATCGGTAAAGAGCAGAGTCAGGAACACTGGATTAGTGTATTGCGGCAGCTTATTCATTTAGGCTTTATCAGTCAAAACATCGCCAACTATTCTGCATTACAATTAACGGAAGCTGCGCGTCCGATATTGCGTGGTGAAGTTTCACTAAAACTGGCTGTTCCACGAATACAGAATCTGAAAGGGCGTAATCAGCAAAGTAAATCATATAGTGGTAATTATGATCGCAAACTATTTGCCAAGTTACGTAGATTACGGAAATCTATTGCTGACGAAGAAAATATCCCGCCTTTTGTTGTGTTTAATGATGTCACGTTGATTGAAATGGCAGAACAATGCCCGGTTACGGCTGATGAATTGTTATTAATCAATGGGGTAGGGCAACGGAAACTGGAACGTTTTGGTAACGTCTTTATGGCCTTAATTTGTGAACATTTAGAGGAGTTTGAATAGTCTGAGGGCAGCTTATGACGCCAGAAATATTGAAAGAAAGTTGGCTTAATCGTGAGATGCAGTTTTCTACTTTTGCCAACGGGCCTTTATTAGATTTTTGGCAAGGTAGGGAAGAGTGTGAATTTATCGGTGTCGATAATGTACTGATACGTTATGTCAGCTTTTGTGCAACAGTAAAAAATGATAGAGCGGTTGTTATCTTTCCTGGCCGTAGTGAAAGTTATGTTAAGTACTCGGAAGTAGCATTTGATTTTTATCACCTTGGCTACGATATTTTTATTATTGATCATCGTGGACAGGGACGATCCAGCAGGATGCTTGCAGATCCACAAAAAGGGCATGTAGAAAAATTTGATGATTATATTGATGACATTGAAATATTAATAGAAAGAGAAATTCTTCCTCGTCATTATTCTCACTGTTATGCATTAGCTCATTCAATGGGGGCGGCAATATTAGGGGGATTTTTATTACGTCGCAGCCAGATATTTGATGCAGCAGCCCTTTGTGCTCCTATGTTTGGTATTAACTTTCCTATGCCACGTTGGCTGGCGACTTTCCTGGTGAACCGGGCTGAAAAGCGGCCAGATATGCGTAACCATTATGCGGTGCTAACTGGGAAATGGCGTCCGTTGCCTTATTTGATAAACCTTCTGACACACAGTTATGAACGTTATAGCCGTTACCTCCGTTATTACGCGGATTATCCGGAATTGCGTATCGGGGGACCGACATATCACTGGGTGCGGGAAAGTATCTGGATTGGCGATATGCTGATAGAAAAAGCCGGAGAAATTGAGACGCCATTGATAATTTTAAAAGCCAGTGAAGATAAGGTTGTTAATAATTGCAGATTACGGGCTTTTTGTGAATCACGTAATAAAGAGGGGGCTTTCATCAAAGAACGTTCACCTTTGATTATTCAAGGGGCGCATCATGAGATCCTGTTTGAAAAAGATAAATTACGTAGCCAGGCCCTCAACGCCATTTGTGATTTTTTTGACCAGAATTGATTCAATTATAGGAATGATAACTATGTATCACATTGTTGCTTCAGATTTAGATGGCACTTTGCTGTCTCCTGATCACAAATTAACGTCTTACACCAAGGAAACCCTTAATTTACTGACTAATAAAGGCATTCATTTTATTTTTGCTACCGGTCGTCATCATGTAGATGTTGCGCAAATCCGAGATGTTCTTGGTATTGATGCCTATATGATTACTTCCAATGGCGCTCGGGTACACAATGCTATGGGTGAATTGGTTTTCAGTCACAATGTTGATCCTGAGATTGTGCATGATTTGTGCCTAATGGAGTTTGATAACGCTGATATTCTGACGAATTATTATTGCCATGATCACTGGTATATGAATCGTGAATGTCCTGAGCAGAAAGAATTTTTTCAGGAATCAGTGTTCCATTATCAACTTTTTGAGCGTGACAACTTTAAAATCGATGATGTATGTAAAGTTTATTTTACCTGCGGCGATCATGATCTATTGGTTACGTTGGAAGAGAAAATCAAAGCGCGTTGGGGTGATAGAGTCAATGTGAGTTTCTCGTTGCGCAATTGTCTGGAAGTTATGGCTGG
>NZ_JFGV01000083.1:0-21291 GCF_000612035.1 Photorhabdus aegyptia
AAACGCCAATCCGGTGATCCCCTGATCGACCTGTTGCCGTGGAACGTGAACATCAGCGATATAATGTGAACTGCACGGTTTAATTGAGCGCTTACATAAAAAGAAGATTTTTATGAGCGATCAAATCTCATTACCTGTAATAACAATGTTGACACTTAGGCAGAACCACTCTAAAGTGTTAACAACGTGATAACCGTTACTTGCGAGGAAAGTTCTATGCTTACTCATGTCAGAAAAATTGGAAACTCTGTTGGTACTATTATTCCAGCTCAACTATTGAAATCCCTCCACTTGAAAGAAGGTGACCAATTATCAATTGTCGAAGAACAAGGGAAAATCGTAATCTCCGCAGTAAACCATCGTCCCAAGTACAAATTAGCCGATCTACTAGCTCTATGTGACTCAGAAGCACCAATGCCTGAAATCTTAAAAGAATGGGATACCAGTAAACCTGTAGGGAATGAAGTGTAATGGCAACATTTCAACGAGGGGATATTGTTGAGGCGTGCTTAAACCCAGTCGCGGGTCAAGAACTGCAAGGTGACAAAAGGCCATGCTTAGTAATAAGTCCATACAATTTTAACAAATTAGGTTTAACAATTATTATTCCTATAACACAAGGAGGAAATTATGCCAGGTTTGCGGGTTTTGCCGTGACATTGATGGGCACTGGAACACAGACTCAAGGAGTTCTATTAGCGAATGGCATTCGTTCCATCGATCTAAATGTAAGACAAGCAAGAAAAATTGAAGAGGCCCCGACGTCTGTAGTTAATGAAATTTTAGCCGTAGTGTCCAGCATA
The DNA here is from genome assembly GCF_000612035.1 of Photorhabdus aegyptia. Taxonomy (NCBI): domain Bacteria; kingdom Pseudomonadati; phylum Pseudomonadota; class Gammaproteobacteria; order Enterobacterales; family Morganellaceae; genus Photorhabdus; species Photorhabdus aegyptia. Next base: position 804 of record NZ_JFGV01000083.1, read on the forward strand.
TTGGAATAAATTCTGCTGCTAAGTATGGTTCCACGACTGTAAGCCATATTAAGCACCGTGCCAAAATGTAGATAGGAGCGCAGCTCTATATATCATGCCTGAATCACAAAGCAAAAACGGCAACCCGAAAGTTGCCGTTTCCAAGATACGAGAAAACTACTCTTCTAGCAAAACCACATGGCCGATATAAGGCAGATGACGGTAAAGTTGCGCATAATCAATACCATAACCCACCACAAATTTATCCTCAATTGAGTAACCAATCCACTCCACCGGAACATCAACTTCACGGCGGGAAGGTTTATCCAGCAAGGTACAGATTGCCAGTGATTTTGGCTCACGCAGCGCCAAAATTTCACGTACTTTATTCAGGGTATTACCTGAATCAATAATATCTTCCACAATCAGCACATGCTTACCGCGGATATCCTCGTCCAGATCTTTCAGGATTTTCACATCACGAGTGGAATTCATACCGCTGCCGTAACTGGAAGCCGTCATAAAGTCGACTTGATGAGGGATCTGAATTTCACGGCATAAATCAGCCATAAAAATAAATGAACCTCTCAGCAACCCGACCAATACCAGCCCACTACCACTGTCACAATAGTGTTCAGTAATCTGTTTTCCCAGTTCAGCAATACGCTGTTTAACCTCCTGTTCGGAGATCATAACTTCTACAGTGTGTTTCATTATAAAGTTAACCAATTGTTTTTAATGAATAAATATATAAAAATCAATAAAAGATTATAACCAGTTGATATGCCCATTAATACGCCATTCTTCTAGCAATATTATTGAACAGTTCCTTTCCCTTAGGATATCTCAAGGCAAGTATGGCATAAGATAAGGATATTTATAGTATCCAGAAGAGAAACCAATCTATAAATCATACACCAAAACTATTATTCAAAATAATAGCTCACAGCAGCAAACCAACAGATATTTTAACTTTGGCGGCGTTGTAAAAGGGCAGTGAAGATAAAAAAATCCGCCCTAAAAGATGCAGGAAATCTGTCACCAAGATTAATCATCAGCTACTCAGCAGAAGTCAGATAAGCAACTAACTTGTCACCATCTTTACAACTGGCAGCTATCACTTCCAATGGAATCTCACCATTCTGGTTAGCCGCCATCCAAACACTATCGTGGCTGATATCACGTATTTCTTTAAAAGAGAGATTCCCATATTTTTCAATTGCTTCATTTATGCAATCAATATCAGAATCACTAAACACATCTTCATGGAAATCACGCAAAGCACGTATTTGGTGATTGCCATGACGTCCCTCTACTGATAACGATGACCGAATGACATCAACATCACACTTATTTGGAATAAAGCGCCCGTCTCCCTTGGCTACTTTTATAATATCATAGGCATTCTCTGCCACAGGGCCATCTTTCATTGCAAGATAGTTATCACCCGTAATTAACCGGCCATAACGCTCCAAATGCAGCCGGTCAGCAAAATATAGAATTTTACCCACATGATAAATGTCAGAAATTGGTGCTGTAGAGGCAACGTACAGAATGGCCTCTATAGCCTTTTCTGAATCAAACCTTGCATTAAGCATCTCAATACCTTCATTCAAATTAGGATAAATAACATACAAAATCTATACCTATTTTAATACCTACCGTAATCCCTGTACAACGCTTTGTTGCGTTCCATTGCGGCCAGCAAAATTATTTACTAACCGTAAAACCTAGCATCATACCGGTATCTTCATGTTCCAGTAGATGACAGTGCGCCATAAATGGGTGTTTCGCTCCCGCAGTATGCTTGAAATGAACCAGCACTTCACTCTCCTTACCTTCCACATGAACAATGTCTTTCCAACCACTGCGGTGAGCAGCAGGCTTGCGGCCATTTTCACTCAAAATACGAAAACGGGTACCGTGAATGTGGAACGGATGCAACATCATATCGCCAACCCCCGAAATCACCCAACGCTCATACTGCCCCTGTTTCACATCAAAAGCGGGTTCTGTTATGGAGAAAGACTGCCCATTAATGGTGTTCGCACGATGGAAATTTAATTCACTACCATGATGCATATCTCCGTGGTTCATATTCCCATGATCCATCCCCATACCCGCCATAGCCCGCTCACCGTAGCGCTGAGACAACATCATCATTCCCTGCATATCCAGACGACTGTCCATCGCCAGATGTAAATTACGCCTGTTCAGGCCCGTCAAGGAAGGCAATGCAGGAAGCGTGGTAAGCCGCTCCGACAGTATTGTACGGCTAGAAAAAAGCTGAGGTTGAATACGCAAAACCGGCAGTGGCTGATCAAATGGCGGTAATGTCATTCCTATCTGAACCACAGGCAACGTCACCAGATCGAAAGATTTGCCATCCGAAGCATCTATCACCACCTCAAAACGCTCTCCCGGCAGAATCGGCAACTCATTAACCGCAACCGGTTCTGCTAACAAACCACAATCACTGGCAACAACATACAATTGACGACCATCACTGGTCGCAATATTCAGGCTACGAGCGTTACAGCCATTTAGCAAACGCAGACGTAACCAGCCGCGCGGCGCAGTATGTTGGGGCAAAACAACACCGTTGGTCAGCATTATATCGCCAAACCAACCGACAGCAGCGCTCATCACATCCAGTTGATAATCAATCTGTCCCTCGTTATTCAGGCGCTTATCTTGCAAAACCACCGGAATATCATCCACGCCCCACTGATTTGGCAAACCCGTATTAATACTGTTCTCATCTTCAATCAGTACTAATCCACCAAGCCCCATTGCAACCTGATAACCCGTCTTGCCATGCGTATGTGGATGGAACCAACAAGTCGCCTCCGGTTGTTCAGGAGTAAAACTAACGGTTCGGCTCCCACCTGGCGCAATCATCGCATGCGGGCCACCATCGGCTTCCCCTGTAATCTCCAGACCATGCCAATGAACTGTGGTCTCTTCTGGTAGATGATTAAGAATATCAATAGTGACAGGTTTACCTGACGTCAATTTCAATGTCGGCCCCAGTAAATCACCGTTGTAACCCCAAGTTTTAGTCACCTTTCCTGCTTTAAAACTGGATTTTCCCGCTTTGATTTCAATAGCAATTTTACCTGCCGCATCTGGCTCTAATTGTGGAGGAATGGGCAGTACTGAATAAGACTCAGCAAAGGAGAAACGGCTCCAGACAGGCAACATGCTGGATGCACCAATAACCGCGCTTAATCTGATAAAATCACGTCGTTGCATATCAATTTCCTGATTAAATCGGCAAAAAATAAACAATAAAAAAACATTTCATAAAAGGAAACGTAAAGGTTACCCTTACAGGAAGGTCAAGCAGAGGGAATGTGATTTAGGTCGATCTTTACAATAATTTAAAAAAATAAATTTTACCTAACAAAGATATTAATATGTTAACGTAATATGACATGGATTGATTATAATAATACAAATGCGAAAATTAGCTCTCTTGACTTACATACTGGTTCTGTTCGGTTTTTCCCACCCCGCAAAAGCGCTGACAGAAAATGAAGCTGAAGATCTGGCGGATCTGACGGCGGTGTTTATCTACCTGAAATATGACTGTGGTTACAGCCAAATTCCTGACCGGGAAATTAAACGAGCCATTATTTATTTTGCTCAACGCAATAAGTGGGATTTAACGAATTACAACAGCCAATTGATGGACAAACTCAATGAAGAAAGCTACCAGGATTTAAAAGGAATTTACCTGTCCAATGCGATAAAGTGCCATGCTCTCGCCAGAGATTCGCTGAGTTTATTCGCCTACGTTAAATAGTGCTTTTCCTCATCCCTCTAAAGGGGTAAATTTCACCGTGCAACTATGAGAATTGTTGGCTATTATGTGAACCCAATTTTCATGACTGTCACAGTGGAGGAAAAGCCGGGATATGTCACAAAAAGAAATTTGGTACGAAACCCTGCACGCCAACTTTGGTCAGTATTTTTCCGTCGATAAAGTGCTTTATCACGATAAAACTGAGCATCAAGATTTGATTATCTTCGAAAACGCGGCATTAGGCCGCATTATGGCGCTGGACGGCACAGTACAAACCACTGAACGTGATGAATTTATCTACCACGAAATGGTGGCTCATGTTCCTTTGTTCGCCCACGGGAACGCCAAACGAGTACTGATTATCGGCGGTGGCGATGGCGGTATGCTACGTGAAGTCTGCCGTCATCAATATCTTGCAAGCATCACTATGGTTGAAATCGATGCCGGTGTCGTTGAATTCTGCCGTCAGTATCTGCCTAATCATAATGCCGGTGCTTATGATGATCCGCGCTTTAATCTGATCATTGACGATGGCGTTAATTTCGTTAATACCACCGTTCAGAAATTCGATGTCATTATCTCTGACTGCACGGACCCGATTGGGCCTGGTGAAGGATTATTTACCTCCGAATTCTATCAAGGTTGCCAACGCTGCCTGAATGAAGGCGGCATCTTTGTTGCCCAAAATGGTGTTTGTTTCCTGCAACAGGACGAAGCAGTCACCAGCCATAAAAAATTGAGCAACTATTTTGCTGACAGCGGTTTCTATCAGGCTGCGATTCCAACCTATTATGGTGGAATTATGACCTTTGCCTGGGCGAGCCAGAACCCGGCACTACGCCATGTGGATCTGGCGACATTGCAACAGCGCTTTAACAACGCAGGCTTTACCTGCCGTTACTACAATCCAGCCGTTCATACCGGTAGCTTTGCCTTACCACAATATCTGCTGGATGCACTATCCGAGAACCCATAATCACCCATTAGCCAGGAGGTGAAATAAATTGCACAAGCTGAAATTGCACGGCTTTAATAACCTGACAAAAAGCCTGAGTTTTTGTATTTACGATATCTGTTATGCAAAAAGCCAAGCTGATCGGGATAGTTATATCGCTTATATTGATGAACAATATAACGCTAACCGTTTAACGGAAATTCTTAGCGAAACCTGTTCGATCATTGGTGCAAATATTTTGAATATCGCCCGCCAGGACTATGAGCCGCAAGGGGCAAGCGTTACCATACTCGTCAGCGAAGAGCCGATGGACCCAAAAGATGTAGACAATACTGAAAATCCCGGTCCATTACCTGATTCCGTCGTTGCTCATTTGGATAAGAGCCATATCTGCGTTCATACTTATCCAGAGAGCCACCCTGGCGGCGGTATATGCACTTTCAGAGCTGATATTGAAGTATCAACCTGCGGTGTTATTTCACCTCTCAAGGCGCTGAATTATCTGATCCACAAATTAGAATCAGATATTGTCACGATGGATTATCGTGTCCGCGGTTTCACCAGAGATGTAAATGGTATGAAACACTATATCGATCACGAAATCAGCTCTATTCAGAATTATATGACTGAAGAAGTGCAATCACAGTATTACATGATGGATGTTAATATTTATCAAGAAAATCTATTTCATACAAAAATGATGCTAAAAAGATTTGACCTGAATGATTACCTATTTAATGCCACACCAGAGCAACTGAGTGAAGCTGAAAAGCAGGAAATTACCCATCTTTTGAAAAAAGAGATACAAGAAATCTATTATGGACGTAATTTACCCGCTGTTTAACTTTCACTAACTTATTATTTAACCTGAGGTTTGCTTAAGAAGGGGACTAAGTGCCTGAGGCACGATCAAAGTTTTTGCTAGATAAAACAAAATCGTGGAGATCCTCAGGCATATCTAATTTAGAAAAACTTTACTGCTGCGTCGATGACTTTTGCCAAAAATTTATTCCTCTCTGGCATCAACAGTTAATTGAAAACGGCTTGCTCAAACGTCGCCGCGAAGCTTCCCTTTCTCTCAGTGAAGTCATGACGCTCCTCATTTTATTCCACATGAGCCATTATCGTGATTTTAAAACGTTTTATATTCAGCATGTTAAACACTATCTTAAGGCCGATTTTCCCAAGTTGGTCAGCTACACCTGGATGTTAACCTTGAAGCAAAGGGCGCTCATTCCCCTCTGTGCTTTTCTTTCGTCACGCAAGGCTGAAACTCAAGGGATCGCTTTTATCGATTCAACCAAAATTGCCGTTTGTCACAACCTCCGTATTCCCCGTCATCGCATTCAAGACACCGCAGTCAGCTCGGTTTTTTATTGGAAATCGTCGCTGGCTTAATTGCTTATACATTCCAACCTAAAAAACCGAGCTTGAATTTACGGGATTGTGATATCGCCATTTTTAAACGAAACTGAGGTGAGTCATGTCACTTTGGTATTCTTAAAAGAAAAAACCCGCTGTTAGCGGGCTTTTCATGGTTTTGATAGAGGGATTATCTTACGAGTGTTTCGACAGCTCACGCCGAGCCAATTCAGCCAAGAATCCGCTGCGGCTATGATACTCACGATGTGAGTTCACATATTCATCAATTCTACCCAACAAAAGTTGGGGCATAGTAATGTTTAGCTTGATGGCTTTTCCATCGTATTTAGTTAAATCCATGTCAACATAAGCCCAACTGCCGCCGGTGCAATCTTCATTGCTTAGATGGTCAGCAACAGTTCTGGCTTGTACTGGAGCCTCACCCTTTTCGCTCATGTATTCAAAATAAGTATCTAATGCGTTTTGAGCATCGCTAATAGCGTCGTCAATGGTATCGCCAGCAAAGTAACATCCGATCACGTCTGGCACAAAACCGGAAAACGATCCGTCGTCAGCCTGATGTAAATAAATAGGATATCTCATGCTTACACCTTCTCTTTGATTAAAGAGCGGCCTTTCAACCGCTTAATTAAGTTATTTCAGTCCTGCTTGTTTAAGTATTTTATTGAGCGTCCCGATCGCCAAATCTTTGCGCGGATGCGGAATTACTATCGGGCTGGATTCCCCTGATTTCTCGAAAACATGATGCGAACCATTGGCTCGCACAAAATTCCAGCCAACTGCTTTGATTTGCTTTATTAGTTCATCGCTAGACATTATCCCTCTCTTTAATCAAAACCAAGAGAATGATAGCACCGCTTATACCCACCATCAACACCAATACCCATGATGGGTATAAGAAATATTGTTCGGGTAACCGACTATAACCCATTATTCCAATTTACATGACTAACGCAGTGCTCATTATAATTTCAGCACCGTAAATGGTTTTAAGGTAATCCAGAGCAGCTTGCTGATCAACGCCGGGAAAAACACACACAGCATCTGACAAAACTTTGATTTGATAACCGCGTATAAACGCGCCATAAGCGGTATGTCTGACACAACAATGAGTATGTTGGCCGGTTAATACAACTTCTGTCACACCATATGCTTGCAAAACTTCTTCCAGATCGGTTCCATCGAAAGCCCCATAAAACCGCTTGGGCAAAACAATTTCACGCTCCGTCCCAATAGGAGCCAATGTTTCAATGACATTAGCACCTGACGTTCCAGCCATTGCATGTCTGCCCCAAATACTCATTTCCCGATCACCGGCTCGGTGAGCATCATTAGCATAAACTACCAGCCAATCCGGTTGACGCCGGGCATGATCAATCAGCCGCTTAATTACCGGTACGATCTTCATCGCATCCGCCTCATTGGCGAGTGCTCCTGTGACAAAATCGTTCAACATATCAATTACAATCAATGCTTTCATTAGTTTTGTCCTTTAAATAGATTTTAAAAAAACAATAATTTCCCAAAACAATCACTGCCCCGAATAAAGTCGTTTATTCAGGGCAGTTCAATAACACTGTGATTATTTCGATGGCGTCAAAGAAAAGGTCAATGTCTCTAACGGTTGAAGCGTAATCAACGCCGTTTTATTGATAAACTTCGGCAGCGAGCTGTTCTCGCCATAATCGATATTAACGTCATATACCGAAGGCTGATCATCAGGCAATTCAAGATCGCTTTGCAAATCCAGATAATATTGTTTCACTTCATCAGCAGGATTGCGCAAAGTGATAATCGACTTTTTCGGACTCCAGGCTCCCCAACCATACACCGCTAGGTCGGTGGGATCTTTACCAATCCAATGGGTATCAAACAGCACATCTTTATTCTTCTCTGACCATTTCGCCGCGTTTGCCAGCGTATCCCAATCCTCGGTGGTCAACAGTTCAGGCGTAACATACATCTCCTGTAACTGAGTGCCGCTGCCAAAATAGCTCCAAACCTGATCGGCAAAATCTTTAGGTGACTGTTTATCCAGATGCTTAGCCTGTTTGGCATAAACAATGCCATGCAACATCAACGAATTCAGTGGGAACAGCGGCCCCTTTGTTACAACATTACGATAAGTTTCCGCATCACGATAGGTAAGCCACTGCTGCACTTTAGAACCGGCGCCGTGAAACTCCACATCATAGCCGCCACGCCAAATAGAATCGGCAAAAAATAGCCAGGAAGGCGTGGCTTTAGTGCCGGTGGTCAAGTTGATAAACAGTTCATTGCCTGTATTGCGCATATCTTCAATCAGATGGATAGCGGCATCGAAATCACTGGTGAATGAACTCCCTTTAATCACCCGATCAGCATTGCCGGTGCCGTCCAGCTTAAACATGGATACATTTTGCTGTTGAATCAGGTTGAGTACCCGGTTATGGAAATTGGCGTAATAATTAGGGCCTGAAAGCGCAAATCTGCCATCTATCACTTCATAACCAAACTCCTCCGCATGAGAAACACGTTGCTCACCCGGTTTACCATAACCGCCCCAAGGAGAAAGCCAAATGCCTAAACGAGCACGATATTGATCCGCCTCCTGTTTAAGATTTTTGAACTCATGGGGAAATGCCTGACTAAAACCCCAATCTCCTTTAAGGTTATCCCAACCATCATCAAACAGATAACCACCCAACTTCACACCGCGCTTAGTCACCAACTCCTGCCCAAACTGTTTGATACGCGTCAACGACTCTTGTTCGGTATAAGGAGTGAAGAAACCAATATCGTACCAAGAGTTGTAATGTAGGTAAGGACTATATTGACGCGGACGAGCATGGTTCAAAAACTCATTGACGTTACGCCGCAATTGCCCTTGCTGATAAACACCAACATATGTCTTATAACTTAACGTTTTCCCCGGCTCTAGCGGGATAGAGAGCGCAATTTTTTGCGAAGCGCTCCCTTTATAAGCCTCAGTGGTAATCAATGGATTACCGGGAACAATAAAGAAGCTATCGCTGACAATCGGTGAACTGGCGATAGAGCCGTGGACAAAAGGGACTTTAGTGCGAAATGGCATCAACGAGACAGAGCTGAGCTCCAACGCGTTTTCCTGCGGTGTAATAGTGATTTCAAACGAGCCGTACTTATCTTTATCCTCCACCGTAATGATATTTTTTACCTGAATATCGCCATGTTTCAGGGAGACAACAATACTATTGTGCTTTTTGCTGATACCAGTAATCTGAAAATCTTTAGCCGTGAGCTTTTCTCCCGATTTCAACGTGATTTCAAACAGATCATCAATGATGATTTGATCGTGATTTTTTGGATTTTCAAATTTTAATTGCGTCACTTTACCGTGTTCGTCGCTAACAGTTACATGGTAATTGTTACCGTCCAACAGCCAGCTATCTGCCCAGACTGGAGCACTACACAACACGGAACTCGCTAATAAACTCAACGTAATTTTATTTAACGTTCTTATTTTCACAGCAGTTTCCTTATAGTCAGAATGAAAAAACAGAACCGTCACGAATACAGCTTGCCTGCACTGCCACAAATCCGGATCTTTTCTTCTACTACTGCCTGCATAGCCTGTTTTCCCGGCGCGATATATTTACGTGGATCATTCGCATCTGGATGCTGGGTGAAATAGCGCTTCACCGCATCAGCAAAAGCAATTTTCAGATCGGTCGCCACATTGACTTTACAGACACCAAGACCAATCGCCTGCTGTATCATCACTTCAGGAATACCCGATGCGCCATGCAGCACCAACGGAATATCCACCTGTTCACAGATTGCTGCTAACCGATCAAAATCCAGATGCGGTTCACCATGATACAAACCATGCGCAGAACCGATCGCCACCGCCAGAGAATCAATACCGGTACGGGCAACAAAGGCTTTCGCCGCCAGCGGATCGGTAAAAAAACTATCGGCACTGGAAACCTGCAAATCATCTTCCTGCCCGCCTAGCCGCCCCAATTCCGCCTCAACGCTAACATCGTAACGATGGCAAAATCGTACCACCTCAGCTACCTTACGAATATTCTCTTCAAAGGGTAAATGCGAGCCATCAATCATTACCGAACGCACACCCGCGGTCACTTTATGACTGATATCCTCCAGTTCCTCATGATGATCGAGATGCAACGCCAGCGGCAAATTGTGGCGGCGAGCGGCATCCTGACAGATTGACACGAGGTAGTCAGTTCCCGCATAACTGAAAGTACTCGGCGTACCGGCCAGAATAACCGGCGATGCCAGACGTGCTGCGGTTTCTGCTACCACCTGGACAGTTTCCAGATTATGGACGTTGAAAGCAGGAACTGCATAGCCTTCACGCAAGGCTTTTTTCAACATTTGACGACTAGAAATCAGGTACATATAAGCTCCTTAAATGCCATCCAGATTCGGGCTGTCATACCTTCGTTTCTGTTGTTCATGCCACAGGCTGGTTAATCCTCGCCGTCCACATTCCAGCGCCATATCACGAAATGTTTCCAAGGTTATATCTTCACGGTCCAGCATCATCTCTACCGCCAATTGCATATTAGTACCGGTGATAACTTCATAACATGGATTAGCTATTGCCAGTTGCGCCGCCTGCCGGAACGGCGATCCCCCCAGTAAATCACTGAGAATAATGACACCTTCGCCACTATCACAGGCGGTGCAAGCCGCCTGTAACAACACCAATAATTGTTGCGTACTGATTCCTTCAGGAAAATCGACAGCGCAGCACTGAGGTTGTCGTCCGACGACTTGTTCCACTGCCTGCAACAATCCACTGGCGAAATGCCCATGACCGGTGATTACAATACCTAACATTCCCTCTCCTCAGCGCCATTTATTAAAGAAAACCAACAAACTTCCCTACAATCCCGATCACAACCGTCAAACCAATTAATTTGATCGGGGAAAATCCCTTTTTCATCAACCAAAACACCAGCAAAGTGAAACACAACGGCAATAAGTTCGGCATCAGTTTGTCCAGCACATCCTTCTGCAACGCCACACTGGCCTTACCGGCGTTTATCACTACCGGCGTCGAGAGATGGACATAGGAAGCGACCAACGCTCCGATTACCGTCATTCCCACGATTGAAGCGGCATGGGCGATCTTTTTGGTATGCTTTTTCAACAATGTCAACGCGCTGGTTCCTGCCCGATAGCCATAATGAGCCAGACCAAAACGCAAGCCGAAATGCACGATATTGAACAACAACAGGAATATGATGGGACCGAACAGACTGCCTTGTAGCGCCAGAGAAGCCCCGATACCCGCGCAGATAGGCAGCAGAGTCAACCAGAACAATGCATCACCAATCCCACCGAGCGGCCCCATCAGCGCCACTTTCACCGCGCGAATCGTGGAAATTTTCTCTTTATTCCGCTCCATTGCCAGCACCAACCCAGACAGGAAGGTGACATCAAACGGATGCACATTGATAAACTCCATATGCATCTTCATAGAATTTGAAAGATCTTGCGGATTCTTGTGAATCTTACGCAGACCAGGGATCAAGGTGTACAACCAACCCCCCGCCTGCATACGCTCATAGTTAAATGATGCCTGTAGCAACAAAGAGCGCCACGCCATACGATTCAAATCGCCGTTGGTTAGATCCTCACTCGGTATCGTGTCCTGATAATCATCCTGCTCAACCTGACTGGTTGCCAGCGCCTGCGCCATCCTGTTCTCAGCTTTAGCGGCCATAGCCGCATCGGTGTCGTTAAATGCCATCTTCCATCTCCTGAGATTGAATGTGAGATTGAGTGGTAGACACGCTGCGTTCAGCGGCCTCTTCCATACGGGAACGGTTAAAGAAATCGATCAATGCAATCGCAAAAGCGCCAAGTGCTACAGCAATAATCGGCATATTAAGGAAGGTGACTGAAACGAAACCCAGAATGAAATAAGCGATATAGGTCTTTTTCATCATGATCTTCATCAGCATAGAAAAACCAATCGCAGGCATCATGCCACCCGCAACCGCCAAACCATCCAACAACCATTGCGGCGCCTTCCGTACCATGACGCTGGCCGCGTCAGCACCGAAATAGACCGGCAGAAATGCCACGATAAAGTAGAAACAAAACAGAATGGCGATACCCAGATAATTCACGCGCTCCACACCACGCCAGTTCAACGCTTTCACCATCTGATCGCATTTATGCATCATGGGTGAGAACACAGTAAACAGCAGGGTGATACAGCCTTGCACTGCAATGGAAAACGGCACCGCGATACCAATCGCGACTTTAGGATCGACCCCCGTCAAAATGGCAAATGCCGTACCAATCACGCCGCCAATCACCACATTTGGCGGCTGAGCGCCTGCCAGTGGCACCATGCCCATCCAGACCAGCTCCAGTGATCCTCCCACTAACAAACCCGTCTGCACATCCCCTAAAATCAGCCCGACCAATGGCCCAATGACCACTGGACGATGAAAATGAGTCAGCCCATCGAACAGATCCACCCCGGCCAAGCCAGCCAACAACCCAATCAATATCGCATCAATTAGCATAACTCACCCCTCAAACCAGCAATTTGGCGATAGGTTCTCCTGCTTCATCCGGCACCCGCCGAATTTCGCAAGTGACGCCCAGTTGTTCCAGTTCACGAAACACCGCCATGTCACTGTCATCAACCGAAACCGTCTTATGGATTTGACGCTTTCCCTCAGTAAAATGCATATTACCCACATTAACGAAACGGATCGGTACACCGCCTTTTACTAACGTCAGTACATCCTGCGGGGTCTTACAGACAATGAAAATTTTCTGACGCTCAGCCGCTTTATGAATCACATCAATGGTTTTTTGCAGGGTGAAATAACGTGTCTGAACCCCATCAGAAACCACCATATCCATCAGATTTTGCTGCATCAAATCACCGGCAGCTTGATCGTTAGCCACCAATACCAAATTGGCCCCCAGTGAATTGGTCCAGGTCACACCGACTTGACCGTGCACCAACCGGTTATCAATTCGGGTCATTAAAATATTCGGTATCGACATAATCACTCCTGCTACATTTTATTCTTGGTGAATACGGTGGATGATAGGGATAAATTTCCACCCCTTTCACCACGCGGTTGACTTCCCCTGTCGGACATGGATTGTCTGGCGTTATGCCCAGTGCCAGCGAGGTTTCAAACGCTAACATCTGTAAAAATATCAAATAGGGGAACAACAGCCAGATATCGTCTTGTTCACTGTTAACCACCGTGAACCCTTTCCCCTGTGCGCCACTCAGTGCAACAATTTGACACGCCAATCCGTCATGATTCAGTTCATGCCAAAGATCGAGATCATAACGACGACGATATTGATCAGCAGAGAGCATCATGATCACCAGCGTATCGCGTTCGATCATAAATTTCGGCCCATGACGCACCCCCATTGATGAGTCGTAACGGGTGGCGACATGCCCGGCGGTCAACTCCAGCATCTTGAGCGCCCCCTCCTCGGCTATCCCAGTAAAACAACTGGAACCCAGACACATCATGCGCTTAAAACCACTGCATGCCAGCCGCTTAATCTGTGTCTGCCACTGCCCCCTTTCCCGCTCACACAACGCGATCATCGTCATCAACGCCTCACCACTCTGTTCCAACGTCAACGGCCCTAGCAGCAACACTGTTGCTAACGTCATACAACTGAAACTGGACGTCATAGCAAAGCTCTGGTCATGAGCACCCTGTGGCATATTCAACGAACAGACGTGATCGCGCCCTTCGGCATAACGCGCTAACGCACCACCGGGATTACAGGTCAGCATCAGGTGATAACAGTGTGGCAGGAGTTGATCCGCCAGTTTTACCGCCGCCACGCTCTCCGGGCTATTGCCTGATCGCCCATAAGAAATCAGCAAGGTTGAACGTGTTGGATCGAGATACTGCAAGGGAGAAGGCACAATATCTGTGGTGCTGTACGCGACTACATTCAGTCCACACTGCTCACGCAACCAAGGCGCCAGTGTGCGCCCGATAAACGCGGAAGAACCTGCGCCACACAGCACTATCTGTAATTCTGGATCAGACAACAAAGGCTGCAAAAAGGGCCGCCACAACGCTTCCTCACGTTGCAGATTTTGATATAACTGACGCCAAAGCTCAGGCTGTTGATGAATCTCTCTGGCAGTATGCAACGCATGGTGTTCGCGCAACCAAACTTCGGTATAGGAAAATAGTTCATTCATACTAAAACCCCTTGTACCTCGGGCTCACAAGCCTGCGCATAGTTCAAGAGCACAGAACGAATTTTATCCAACACCCAAGCATGTGGATCATTATCCAACCTTCCGGCATTAACCGCCTGCGCCTGCTCAGGCAGGTACTGACTTAGTAGTGAAAGGGAAACCGGGCGACAACGCAGGTTATCCATCAAGGTATTCACTGCCTGCTGTACCTGCGGATGTGGCCAATAGTAACGAACGCGATCACTCAAACTATATTGACGATCAATAAACTGTTGGTGCGGTGTACCGTGGTAATAGCGGTTCCAGTGCTCCGGCTGCTCAAGCATGACCTGTTCCAGCGTGGCGCACAGATGAGCCGCGCCCTGTTCCCCATTCCATTCACTATCGATTTTATCGAGTGCGAACAACGCCTCACGTAAAGCAAAAGTCAAAGCCGGACCGACTTTCAGAATGGCAAAGTGATCACGTACCAACTCACGATAAGCTTGCGCTGTTTGATAATCAGTGGAATGGGCTTCATAGACTAAATAGGGTTGAGATTCGATATATTGGCTCAGTGTCGCTGCACGTTCAGGTTGATAATGTTCGATATGATGGTGATCGAACTCCACCCCCGGTTGCACCACCAGCGCAATCACCCGCGGCCATACCGGTTCCAATCCAGCCAATTGCCAGGCTTGTTGATGAACATTCAACGTTGTGGCTGCGGCCTGAGGCGTAGTGACTTGCATTCCAGCCAATGCTTCTTTGGCTCCGCCCGGTACCGGCACTTCGGTGCCTATCACATAAACCGGTGGTTCTCCCCCCACCTGCTGCCAACAACGTTCAGCCACCTGACACAAACGAGCCGCACGTACCGCAACTTCGTTGTCACCCAGCGGTGTTGGATCATCCAGACAAGACATCGAGCAATCGAGGTGGATTTTACGGAACCCCGCCGCCACATAATCGTGTATCAACGTTTCAGCCAGTTTCATTGCCTGCTCAGCGGGAAGATCTTGCCAGGCGTTCGGTCCAAGATGATCGCCTCCTAGCCAGATACGATCACGCGGTAAACCGATGTGATCGGCCTGTTGCCAAACTGCATCCCGGAATTGAGCCGGTTGCATCCCGGTGTAACCACCAAACTGATTGACCTGATTAGAAGTTGCTTCAATCAGTACCGAAGTTTTACGCTCTTTAGCGACGCGCAAAGCGCTTTCCAATACCCAGGGATGAGCGGAACAGACCGAATAAATCCCCACTGCTTCACCTGATTTGTGACGATGGATAAGTTGTAATAGTGACTGCATGATGTCTCCCATGCGGGCAAGAATTTCGGTAAGAACTATTCGTCGGCAATAATCACATCCACGCCGAGTTCAATTAATGCCCGCCTGTAGTTATCGGGGATCCGACTGTCAGTAATCAGCCGATGAATCTGTCCGGCTTGACGGATCATGCAAAAACTTCTGCGCCCAAATTTACTGGCATCCGCTACCGCGATAATTTCATGCGCCACCTCACACATCACGCGATTAAGGTGGGCTTCACCGGGGTGCGGCGTGGTTATCCCTGCTTCCAGATCAAAACCATCAACGCCAAGAAATAGGGTGTCAAAGCGATATTGACGCAATTGCTGTTCCGCCGCCGGACCATAGAGCGAGTAGGAGTTCTGACGCACACTCCCGCCAAGCACCATCACCTCCATCCGGTCAAACCCCGCCAGTTCATAGGCGATATTCAACGCGTTAGTCATGACCACCAGATCACGCCGCTCTTTAAGAAATGGCGCGATTTGCGTGGTAGTCGAGCCGGAATCAAGGATCAGGGCATCACCATCCTGAACAAACTGTGCTGCCTTGGCCGCAATACGCGATTTCACATCACGATTGATTCGGCCTTTATCTTGCAAAGGGCGATCAAAGGCGAATTGCTGATTCAACATGGCACCGCCATAGGAACGCAATGCACAACCTTTTTGCTCCAGATAACGCAGGTCATTACGGATAGTGACGCTGGAAACCCCAAAATGGGTGCTCAGATGCTCAACACGCACACTGCCTTCATGACACAACAAGTCGATAATCTGTTCACGTCTTTTTACGGTATCCACAGCCATTCCGTTATACCCCTCAGATTTTCAGCGACAAATTTATGCCGCCTGTGATGAATTGCTTTCCCTCTCTTTCGATTTAATTACAGCAAAAGCAACCAAACGAAATTGTGATCGCTATTACAGTCTATTATATAGACAAAAATCGGCATAAAAGGTTTCGATTGGAAACAAAACGAAAGGAAATATTAGATTTCTTGGTTACTGACTAGTTACCTAAAAATCAGTTTTTATCCACATTTTGGATAACAATTGATATAAAGAAACGAAAGCGCTTGGTTTTCAATCAGCAACCACAAAGTTTTATTTTGTCAGGTGACAAGGATCACAAATTTTGTGATTGGGTGTACAAATCCTGATAAAATCCAGGACTGAAAGCTCTCACTGTAATTAAGGACACGCCACATGACAAAACAATTTTCGGCGCTGACTGGCGGGCTGCTGCTTGCCGCTTCTCTCGGCGCTCAAGCCTCGAATACACCCGATCAGCCCCACCTGGCAAACACTGTTGATAAGACCATACACTCCCTGATGCAGGAATATGACATTCCAGGAATGGCGATTGCGGTGACTTTCCGCGGTCAACATTTTTTCTATCAATACGGTGACGCATCAAAAGAGAACAATACGCCGGTCACTAAAGAGACAATCTTTGAATTAGGCTCGGTCAGCAAAACCTTTACCGGCAGCCTGATTTCTTGGGCGCAGGTGACGGGAGCCATTTCCTTCTCCGATAAGGCCAGCCAGCATTTTCAACCGCTAGCAGGCAGCGCCTTTGACAACATAAACATGCTGAATATTGCCACCTACACCGCGGGCGGCCTGCCGTTACAATTCCCTGATGAGATCGACAGCAATAGCAAAATGGTGGACTGGTTTCAGCACTGGCAGCCAAAATACACACCCGGAACCTATCGCCAATACTCCAATCCCAGCATTGGCCTGGCGGGTTATATCGCTGCCCAAAGCCTTAAAAAACCTTACTCAATACTGGTGAAAAACCAGATCCTTTCACCGCTTGGCCTGCACCATACCTGGTTTAACGTCCCCGAGCAGGAGATGAAAAATTATGCATTGGGTTATTCAAAAGAGAATAAACCGATTCGCATAAGTCCCGGCGTGCTGGATGAGGAAGCCTATGGCCTGAAAACCAGTGCACAGGAACTGATCGGCTTCGTTGATGCAAATATTGATCCTTCCCGCGTAGGCGACAGTAAGCTAGCACAGGCTATTCGAGCAACCCATACCGGTTATTACCGGGTGGGTGAGATGACGCAAGGGCTGGGCTGGGAGCTTTATCACTGGCCTGTCACCCTTGAGCAGGTACTGAGCGGCAACTCGGCGCAACTCGCTTTCCAAGCCAATAAAATTACGGAACTATCGCCGCCAGAGCCGCCAACGGATGCGCTTTTTATCAATAAAACCGGTTCCACCAATGGCTTCGGAGCATATGTCGCGTTTGTGCCGCAAGAACAAATGGGTATTGTGCTGCTAGCCAACAAAAATTACCCCAATGAGGCGCGCATCAAAGCAGCCTGGCAAATCCTCAAGGCGCTGAAATAGCGCACAATTGCGTTAAATACCGTGTCTTTAAATACCGTGTCTGTTGGCAGCGCCTCCCGCAGGAGGCGCTGTCTTGACATATCGAGTCGTTAAGCCAGTAAAGCTTCCAAACCTGCGGTCACTGACTCCATACGGTGCCCGCCTGAATGCTCAATCACATAACGCTTGCCTACCTGAGAAGAGGCATCCAAGCCCCAAATACCATGTTCGGCCTTCTGACTCAGCGGATCGCTACTGGTATTGATGTGGGTGACGTTGGCACTATCCAACTTATCGGCCAACCGATCCCGTAATCCTACATGCAATCCCATGCTGTTGAATGCAGTGACCTTGATCCCATGCTTGATGCCCGCATATTGCGCTAGCCCGCCGCCCAAGGAGTGACCCAGAACCTCAACCTTACCGCCATATTGTTTAGTAAAGGCTTTGACCAAGCGATCAGCATCCTGAAACGCGCTGTCCTTGATCCCCAAAGCAGCGCCGACATCACTCTTCACCGTGCCAGGACGCTTGGTCGGCTGAGTACCCACAAAGGAGAGCACCATAGTGTCGTCACGCTTGTAGACAGCAACCTTGAGCGCAGACCAGCTATCTCCCTCAAGGATTAAAGGATCATTCTCCCCCTTGCTGGGGCGAACATGCAGGGTTAACTCACTGCCGGTTCCGCCAGTGCCATCCTCCCGGCGAGCCAATATCGAGGACGGGATATCAGCTAAAGTGGCATGACTGTAACCTGCGGGCATATCCCGATAGCTACTGGAGCAACTGATTCTCGCCAATTGGGCCGCATCCATCACTGCTTTAGCTCCCACAGCATTCAACGGCTCTTGTTCCGCTTTAGCCACAAACGCGGGTTTGGCGATCACCTTGGCAGAATTCAGCAATTGCTCGGCACGCATTCCAGCCTGCAAACGATCGGACGCGCCAAGAGGTAAGTGCGAGACTCCCTTCGCGCCCGCTCCAGCCAGCCCTAGGGCAGAAGATGCCAGCAAACGCCCGGTGGATTCCGCCAGGTTTTTAACGCCTGCAACACCAACTGAAATCGCACCACTCGTTACACTACTGGCGCCGCCCGTGATATTAGCCAATCCCTTGATAATGGCGCCAGTCCAGTAACGCGCCTTACCTTTGGCGCTCTGCGCATGGGAATCATGCCCTCCCTGTATGGCAGTGCCAATCTTGCGAGCCGGGGCGCTCAATGTCAGATATTTCAGTGTGGTGGTCAGCACCTTGCCCGGCGACACCTGAGTACCAAGTCCAGTACTGGTGTAATGGGAGGCAAGATGATGATGAACACTATTATTGCGAGATGGTGTCTGTACTTCTCCGCTCGAAAGGGGCGCCAATGCCGTGGCGCTGGGAGAGTGCCCAATACCTTGAATAGACATCTTATTATTCTCCTTGGTTATTCAGATGACGGTCACTTAACATGCGATGGCTGATCCTGGTAATGGATGCGGCACATCGGCTCCGTTCTGCTGGGTGCTGATCACCTGAAACTGAGACTGCAAGCTGATACCAAGATCGAGGAACTCTCCCAGAGTCTGCATAAATGCCGTTTCGTCGAACATCTCGATCAATGCAGAGAAGCTCAACACCAGATAATTGGTACGACTGTCCAGACTGATCTGACTGCCGCCGGTGGTAAGACCGAACATATTCAGCTCAAGGGCAGCACGAGTCAGCATCAACTGGCTCGGTTCATCTACAGGCAATCGCAACAAAGGAATATAGAGATAAAATGCCTGAACGTCGTCATTATCCGGCACTTCAACGATGCACTCTCCACCTTGGCCGAAAGGCACTGTACAGTGACCATCGCCGCCAATGCTCAAAGCCACGCCTTGGCGCTCACCCACAAGGTGCAACCATTCCGATACTGTCTGTTGATATGCTTTCACTATGATGTTCTCCACTCGTTATCCCTTACAGACCAAGGGCTTCGCACGCAATAGAAAGTGTGATCATGTTAACAATCACTGGCAAGCCGTGATTTATCCCTAGGGCGAAGTTTTTTATATCGACGTCGAAATAGCGCCTTATCGGCAGTTGGGTTGCACCGTGCAAATGCAGTTCGAATCCACCGTACCCAACTTGGCTGACAAGTGTTGTCCCAGTAGCGTATTAATTAAAGAATTCAATATGAAAAATCGGAATTAATAGCGATTAATTAGCCATTTCATGTGACATTAATCACATTCTTTTCATATTCATCTGATAAATATCGTGCTCTTGTGGTCATATATTTAGAGAGCGAAATGCTCTGTTATTTGTCTCCACTCCATCCTACTCAGTTGGAAGCGGTCTGTTGTTCTCTCTAACGCCACGTATTAAATGATGGCTATTTTACGCTGTCATTTTTTTACTGCGGAACAGACCGGCGCTATTTAAAAGAGCCGCATGTAATGGCTCGTTTAATGGCTTCTTGCGTTATCCCCATTTAAGGATAATGGCTCAATTATGTAGGGTTTCAAATATGGATGGATTAGTTTTCAC
>NZ_JFGV01000082.1:0-21303 GCF_000612035.1 Photorhabdus aegyptia
TCTGTTTTCTGTTTTCTGTTTTCTGTTTTCTTAAAGGCGTGTAATGTAAAAAGGTGAGATCTCTTGTGATGATTCTGATTGGCCTGGAATGGGTCTTTTAGGACCTTAGCTTAAGGTTTGGTATAAATTGATAATTTCGATATCGTACCTGAAATGATCATTATTAATGATTAAACTAAAAAGAAGTTTTAGATTTTACGTACATGTATTCCTGTCTTGTGCCTGATTATAAATTAAAAGTTGTTTATGAAGAGTGTTGCGAAAAATAACTATTTTGTATAATATCCATTGGGTAGAGATAATTATGCTTATTTATATGATATTGTTTAAGTTACTTAGTTTGATTAATTTAATGAGTAATTGAGAGTATTTAAATGTGGAATAACTATTAATTATTGTATAAATGTGAGGAGAGTTGTAAGGCGATTTGGCGTGAAAATCTTTATATCTATTTTTCTGGAGACGTTTTTTCAATTCCAGAATAATATATGGTTATTATTACTTTTATGTCATAATTCAGGGAGGGAATTATTAAAATCTGGGGTGGTTTTACTTTTAATGGTCAAGAATATAGACTTAATCATCTTGATGAATTCGAATTCACTTACATTCAAGAAAAAGAGTGTATTAAGCCGGAGAAGAGCTATAAATTTATTGTTGAATTTGGTCTACATTGTTTTACCCTGAAGCCTAATAAGCGCAAGGGTGAAACCCTTTCTAATTATCCCAGAGATCTCTATTACTTAGATTTTCTAGAAACACGTGTTTTTTGTTTTAAACGATACGTTATGTCTTTCTGCCTTCCAAATATAGTAAAAACGATAAACTCAAGAACTTGTTACAAGACAGGGAAAGGGAATTTTTTTACTATTGAATTCACTAATGACAATAGGGAAATTGTAGACTATGAAATCTATTTCAAAGTGTCACGAGAAAGCCGAGGGAAATTGCGATTATTTGTAGAAAGTGCCTACGTCAGAGATAGTGATCACGGTACGATTCAGCCACAGAAGAAAAAAATAAATTTCTTTGTTATTGCCCACAATATTCAGGTTAGAAAACTTATAAAGTAAAAAACCTCACAATAATGAGAGGTTTTTTACTTTATAACTAAGAAAATTAACTGGGAACTCTTTATAACCGCTCTTGGGCTGGTAACCATTGGTTGGATGAGACGCCTAGCTTCCGCTATCCCGTTCATACGCCTTTTAAAGTATATAGTTAACACTGTATACGCCCTATATTCTACACATATATTGTAAAATATTCTTGTCCATTTCGTGCTAAATAGCTATATGGATATCGACTCAATGCAGATATGGATTTTTATTTTTTCTGGCAATATAGTTTGTGTTGGGTACGTTCTTAGTAGTTTGGATCAAGAAATTCTCTTCAAACACGTTTCACCTTGCGTACAGCATTTATTGCGTTTTGTAAAGCAGCATTGGGGGCAAAAGCGTCATTCAAAGCGGTTGTGAATGCCTGAAAATCCTGAACTGTCATTGTTATGCGAGAGTCTCTACCTAATAGCTCACGTGCTTTCTCTTTAGCTGCTGTGCGTACGAATGCAGCCATTGTTGTGCCCATTAAAGCCGCAGCGTGAGAAATAACTTCCTTTTCATCTGTGTCCATCTTTAAATCAAATCGAGTGATAGCAGTCATTACTATTCCTCTTTAAGTACGGTAAATTAACGTATACGGTATTTTGCTGCATAAAAATTGAGTAAACAAGTTTTAATATTGATTTTGTATCCCCACACTACATTGTCATTGTTAGATTATCTCGGTTTAATAAGTAAAGTCCGCCATAAGCCTTCGTCCAGTATGAACTGTTGTGGTTCAATAATCCTAGACACCTATCCCCGGATAATCCTTCTCCTCTGACATCTAAAACAGATAAAAATCGGGTCACTTTTTTACATAAGCAGGACAGGAAAAATACTAAGATGCCCTTAATTAATTCAATTTATGTTGGAAAAGGTTATGCCAATTTCATCCATCAGCGGTCATGTGCCACTTAGCCAAACGCAAGCTCCTCAGCACACCGTATCTTCTCCCCTACTCGAACAGGGCAACCGCTTGTTTGAACAGTCTGTCCGACGTGGCTCGCTGCATTTCCAGAGCTCGGATCTCAAGCACTTGATCGCCGAATTGCGCCAGTTGCAGAGTGCTCCCAACAGCGCGCAAGCCCAACGGGTGCAAGATGCCATCCAGCACTGGGAGAACCACCACCCTAAAGAGGTAGCAGCCCGTAGCACCCGCCTTGCCGAGCTTAAACAGGCTCTGGCAGAACAAGGCGCTATGGTGCGCACTTTCCAGCCAAAGGTAATGGCAACCGGTCCCCAAGCTATGTTGCAGCAGGCTATGCCAGCTTTACAGAAGATGGGAACTTACGCATGCACTGATGCCGGCACTTTCGTCAGCAAGCAGAATCCTCATTATCAGCAAATCATGGAGAGATTGAAGTCATTCAATGACAACCCGGATCGTCTGAGG
Source organism: Photorhabdus aegyptia (assembly GCF_000612035.1). NCBI lineage: Bacteria > Pseudomonadati > Pseudomonadota > Gammaproteobacteria > Enterobacterales > Morganellaceae > Photorhabdus > Photorhabdus aegyptia. The sequence goes on from NZ_JFGV01000082.1 coordinate 2,497, forward strand.
GGTAACAACCAAGCCAACATGATGTCCAACATGGCGGCTATCGCTGCTAGACAAGGTAACGTCAGTCTCAACCAACTGCAATCTATCGCCGCCCGTGTCGCCCAAGCCCAAGCGGGTTGCTGCACCACTTTGGCTTATTCTGCGGCAGCCGAACTGGTGAAGCACAATCAAGATAACCAGCAGCGCATTGAGGTAGTTGCTCATCGTGGCTCTAAGGGGCATACCCAGACCCATTGCTTCGTGGTGGTCGGGCGCGATCCCAGCAGTGAACTCAGCAAACCCGAAACTTGGGGTAAGCAAGCACACGTCATCGATCCTTGGGCTGCTACCATAGGTGGTAGATTGCAAGGTACGCCGAGTAATCCTCCGATCGCTAACCTGTGGCCGCCGACTGAATCTGTGTTTGACAACCATAAAGAGTAACCATGTTCAATTCCTTATTATCAGAACTGTGCCGACGCCTTGGGCAGGCCGAAGAATCTCTACATTCGGAGGGACTCGATCTGCTGCTCGGCCCTTTTAGTTTGCATATCCGCCAACGCGATGAGTTGGTAACTTTGTTTATTCCGTTAGGTGATGTCGAACCTTGTTCGTTGGCTACACTGGCCGATTGGCCATCATTGCAACTGAGCCGTAGCGGTGAGGGTGAGACTCTGCTCTGGAGCCGTGAATGGTTGGAGAGGCTGGATGCTGAGTTGTTGGTCAACTTGGTCGAGCGGATGTTACAGCAAGCCAGGAACCTTACAGCTACGGCCCCTATCACTGAAAGCCAAGAATGGCCGACATTCAGTATTCAAGGGAGTTCGTGGCACAAAGTTTAGGCGAAAAACTTTAAGAGATTAATCAGGTGTGTTATTGCAAGCCACGAGCGATATTATTTTGTGCATTCGTTATACCACTCGCTGACTAGTAATGTTATTACTGGGTACAGGTTTTCCTACGGGGGAGCCTGACGGAAATAATTTGTGAGAAATTCACCGAGGTAAACTTTTAAATTAATTTTATATAATTTCCTAATTACGAAGTTAAACCATCGGCGTCGATACCTGTGCGTAAGAATGAACAAGGGCGGTTTCCCGCCCCTCTTAATAGACTCTTAAATGGATTTCAGCAGGTCAAAGAATGCTGATCTGCGTTGACATGGTATTTCGAGGCCAATTAGCAGAAGTGTTCTGGTAGCTGAAGATACCATTTTGGTAGCCATCGAGGCTGTATTCTTTCAGGAAGCCAACCACAATTTGGCCCGCAGCACATGGCCAATTGTATTGCCCGTTTGTAATGCACACTGGTGTAGAAGAGTACAGCGAGTATGGCAGTGTACCGCCGTTCATCCAAGCAAAGGAATTATATCCATAGCCAATTTCCAGAACGGCGGCGCGGAGCTGATATCCTCCGTGATTGCAGTTCGTCACCGGTAAGTTGGAAGTGTATTCCCATCCGCAATTCGTTGAGCCAACGGCATAGACCCACATATTGGTTAGCGGAGGCGCGGCAACGTAAGCTACCTCAGACTTAGTGTTGAGTTCCTTCTCTTCAGCTCGGATTGGGCTCTCAGGATTAGGCAGTAGCTGAGATTGCGCTGCCAGGGCGTTTTGAGCAGTAGAGATCTCCTTCGGTTGCTCTGTTTGGGCATAGGCATTAATGCCAAACAAGGAAGCAAGAGATAACAGCATAGCAAGTTTATTTTTCTTCATTATTGAATTCTCTTAGAAATGGAAAAATCCAATTTTAGGGAAGTGAGCGAAAATCACATTATTAAATTTTATTTATGTAATGATCGAAATTTTTGCGGGGGTGATTGTTTGCTTGCTTAGTCTCACTACGGAACAAAGGTGGATAAATGATAAGGAATGTTTCTTCAATTACCTTTCACCTGGTGAGAACTAACCTCTTTTTTGTTGTCTATTGAGCACATTTCGTGCTGGATTGTTTGGGAAAGATTCCAGCACTGTGCTCAATAATATCACTATAATCGCGCGGAGGTTGTCTCCTCCTGACAGCAACTAACCTGTATTTCGCATTCCTGCTGCGATACCGGCAATGGTTACCATCAACGCTTGTTCAACCTGAGGATCGGGATGCTGCTGTTGACGGGAACGCAGTAATAGTTCTGCCTGTAAGACGTTTAGTGGATCAGTGTAAACATTACGTAGGGCGATTGATTCTGCAATCCACGGTAGATCTGCCATCAGGTGTTCATCTTTAGAAATGGTTAATACCGTCTTAATATCTGCGGAAAGTTGTTCGCGCAGTTTCTGGCCTAACGGCCATAAGTTCTTATCTACCAGACGATGATCATAATACTCCGCTAGCCACAAGTCGGCTTTAGCGAAGACCATTTCCAACATACCAATGCGAGTGGTAAAGAAAGGCCAGTCACGGCACATTTCTGCTAGTACATCCTGCTTCCCATCATTGACAACTTTTTGTAGCGCAGCACCTGCACCTAACCAGGCTGGCAACATTAGGCGATTCTGTGTCCAGGCGAAAATCCACGGGATAGCGCGTAAACTTTCCACGCCACCCGCCGGATGACGTTTGGCTGGACGAGAACCTAAAGGCAATTTAGCTAATTCCTGTTCTGGTGTTGCTGCGCGGAAATAAGGTACAAAATCGGGCTGTTCACGTACATAATCACGATACATCTTGCAGGAAACATCAGATAGGGTATCCATCACCTGATGCCATTCCAGTTTAGGCTCCGGTGGTGGTAGTAGGTTTGCTTCCAGAATTGCACTGGCATATAAGGCTAAGCTACTGATAGTGACCTGTGGCAGACCGAATTTAAAGCGGATCATTTCACCCTGTTCAGTTACACGTAGGCCACCTTTTAAGCTTCCCGGTGGTTGGGAAAGCAGTGCTGCATGTGCTGGTGCACCGCCACGACCGATGGTGCCTCCGCGACCGTGGAACAAAGTCAGCGTAACGCCTTCTTTTTCACAAACTTTAATCAAGGCATCCTGTGCTCGGTATTGCGCCCATGCCGCAGCCATCACTCCGGCATCTTTCGCTGAATCAGAATAACCAATCATCACCATCTGTTTGTCCTGAATCAGAGCGCGATACCATTTAATATTCATTAATTGCTGAATGACATTTTCGGCATTATTCAGGTCATCAAGGGTTTCGAATAGCGGTGCAACGGGTAAGGTGAACGGACAACCGACTTCTTTTAGTAGTAAGTGAACCGCTAATACATCAGAAGGTACTTTAGCCATTGAGATAACGTAAGCGGCAATAGCGTCTTGTGGTGACTCTGCAATGACTTTACAGGTTGCGAGAACTTCTTGCGTTTCAGCGCTTGGTTGCCAGTTATGTGGGATCAGTGGACGTTTTGAGTGTAGTTCATGCAGTAGGAAAGCCTGTTTCTCTTCTTCTGACCAACTGGCGTAGTTACCTAATTCCAGATATTGCGTTAATTCAGAAATGGCGGTTGTATGGCGGGTACTTTCTTGGCGCACATCAATGCGTACCAGCGACAGGCCAAAGCAGCGGATACGGCGCAAGATATCTAATAGCTGACCATTGGCAATGATTTCCATTCCGCAGGTTTTTAGTGACTGATAACAGGCGTAAAGTGGTTGCCAAAGTTGTTCATTATCCACCAGCAGATCAGTTGGTGGCAGAACTTGCTCTCCTTTCAGTTGTTTCTCCAAATAAGTCAATGTATTGCTGAGTTGTGCCCGCAATTTTTTAGCAATTTCTCGGTAAGGTTCCAGAATTTCATCACCACCTGCTAGCTTACGAACTTCGGGTGTACATTCAGACATGGATAGTTCAGAAACCAGAACCTGAATATCTTTCAGGAATAGATCGGCTGCTTTCCAGCGGCTAAGCAGTAATACATGATGAGTCACTTCAGCCGTTACATTTGGATTACCGTCACGGTCGCCGCCCATCCAGGAAGTAAAGCGGATGGGTACCGCTTCAACTGGCAGGCTATAATCAATTGACTCTTCCAGTTGTTCATTAAATTCGCGCAGGAATGCCGGTACACCCTCCCACAAGCTGTTTTCCACCATAGCGAAGCCCCACTTAGCTTCATCAATTGGAGTTGGCCGAATTTTACGGATTTCATCGGTATGCCATGACTGGGCAACTAATTGACGCAGACGACGCATAATGTTGTTACGCTCATAATCTGCCAGATCATCGTGATCGAGTTGCGATAGACAAGTGTTAACTGCCACCAGCTTGTGAATTAATGTACGACGCGCGATTTCAGTAGGGTGAGCTGTGAGGACCAGTTCAATAGACAGCTCATTGACCGCTTTTTTCAGATCGTCGTTATTGAAATTTTTTTCTTTTAACTGGGTGAATAATTTCGCTAACGCAACGGGATTACTGGCGGCTTCACCATGTGGGGAGATGCTGTGATACTGTTCTGCAACGTTTGTTAGGTTGAGAAATTGGTTGAAAGCGCGGGCAACTGGCAATAGTTCATCATTAGATAGGTTTTGCAAGGTAGATAATAGTTGCTGGCGATCTATTTCGTTGCCTGCGCGGGATGATTTGGATAATTTGCGAATAGTCTCGACTTTATCGAGAATATCTTCTCCTAATGCTTCTTTGATTGTGTCTCCGAGCAGCTTACCTAGCATGCTGACATTACTACGCATTGCGGAATATTGTTGGTTCATATGACTCTTGGCCTTTATTGCTGGCAGAATGTTGGTTCTGTTCCTGTAGAAAAATTTTATTTAAGTGACGGAAAGTTGTTTTTTGTGTCGCCACAGTGTTGCATTTACCCTAAACCTTCATATTCATATCAGAAAATCATCAGTTTTGGCGAAATTTCTAAAATTTAATGGCAGGTCACGTTCCATAAGTATTACTTATGCGCAGGAGGCTTGGGGAAGGGGCTTTTGTTGCTAGTTATGATGCTTGAGTCCCCCTGACTTTTGGGGGACGAGTAAAACGATTAATTATTGCTTAGACAAAAATGATCTATTAACTGAGAAATTATCTTTCTGGTAGGTTCAATAAACGACATATCAATAAACTCATCCGGCTGATGTGCTTGTGCAATAGAACCTGGGCCAAGTACCAATGTGGGACATAATTCCTGAATGAATGGTGCTTCGGTACAGTAGTTGACCGTTTCAGCCTTGCGGCCTAGCAGTTTCTCTATCACATCAATCATTTTGTGATCGGTTGGGCATGCATAACCGGGAATAGGGGGATGTAATTCGTTGATAGTCAGACGGCCAGGCCAACGCTGCTTCACTGGTTCAAGGGCTTCATTTAACAGGTCGTTCAGATCCTGTAACGTTAGTCCCGGTAACGGGCGAATATCCATATGCAATTCACAATGGGCACAAATACGGTTTACTGCATCACCTCCGTGAATATAGCCGAAATTCATGGTTGGATATGGAATGGCAAATGCCGGGTTGTTGTAACGCTCTTTTAGCGTATTGCGTAGTTCAATCAAGTGCCCAATAGATTCGTGCATCAAATCAATGGCGTTTATACCACGGTCTGGATCACTGGAATGCCCGGATTGACCAACAATGCGGATAGCGTTCGATAAATGTCCTTTATGTGCGCAGATAGGATGCAATGAGGTCGGTTCACCAATAATAGCGAAATCCGGTCGAATAGTGGTACTTGCGGCAAAATAGCGGGCTCCTGCCATTGTTGTCTCTTCATCTGCGGTTGCCAGAATGTACAGCGGATGGGTTATTCTACTGACATCAATGTCTCGCAATGCATCAATAATAAAGGCGAAAAAGCCTTTCATATCTGCTGTACCTAAACCATACAGTTTGTTATCTCGTTCTGTCAGGGTGAAGGGATCTTTAGCCCAGAGTCCTTCATCAAAGGGGACAGTATCAGTGTGTCCACATAGGAGTAATCCACCTAGGCCACTCCCCAGCGTCGCCAGCAGATTGTATTTTCCGGGGGCCTCGGGGACGGGTTGTATCTCAATCTCGAAACCAATTTCCTTTAACCAACTTGCCAGTAGGTTGATGAGAGATTCATTGCTCTGGTCAATACTGACATCGGTGGCACTGATAGAAGGAGTCGCGATTAGTTGCCGAAATAACTCAATAAATGGAGGTAATTTTATATTCACTGTTGACAGCCTTTATTCATGATAGTATCAATATTCATGCATTTTTTTTGAATAAAAATACATTATCCCGTTTACATACTGAGCACAAGGTAAAGATATCCTATGTTGAATACGCTGGTTGTTGGTGCAAGTGGTTACACCGGAGCAGAACTGGCAGCATATCTGCATCGCCACCCGCATATAAATCTGGTTGGACTAATGGTTTCTGCTCAGAGCGTTGATGCAGATAAATGTTTCTCAGATTTACATCCACAGTATAAAGGCATTGTTGATCTGCCGCTGCAACCGCTGACTGATATTATTAATGTTGCTAAAGGGATTGATGTGGTTTTCCTTGCCACCGCCCATGAAGTCAGTCATGACATTGCGCCGTTATTTCTGGCGGCAGGTTGCATTGTGTTCGATCTCTCCGGTGCCTATCGCATACAAAATGCTCAGATTTATCAACAATACTACGGATTCAAACATAAGCATACTGAATGGTTAGCACAAGCAGTATATGGGCTTGCCGAATGGCAGGCTGAAAAGATCAAACAGGCTCAATTGGTTGCTGTACCGGGATGTTATCCAACAGTTTCTCAACTCTCTTTGAAGCCACTGTTGGAAAATAGTTTGCTAGATACCAGCCATTGGCCAGTGATTAATGCTACCAGTGGCGTGAGTGGCGCAGGTCGGAAAGCCAGTATGACTAACAGCTTCTGCGAAATCAGTTTGCAACCTTATGGAATATTTACTCACCGTCATCAACCGGAGATTGAGGAACATCTGGGAACTAAGGTGATTTTTACTCCGCATCTTGGCAATTTCGTGCGAGGTATTCTTGCCACAATTACCTGTAAATTGAAGTCAGGTGTTACCGCAGAACAGATAAATGAAGCTTATCAGCAAGCATACAAGGATAAGCCATTGGTGCGGCTCTACAACAAAGGGGTACCGGCACTGAAATCCGTTGTTGGGCTACCGTTCTGTGATATCGGTTTTGTTGTACAGGATGATCACCTGATTGTTGTGGGTACTGAGGATAATCTTTTGAAAGGTGCGGCAGCTCAGGCAGTTCAGTGTATGAATATACGTTTTGGGTTTGAAGAAACTCAGGCATTACTTTAATGATTGACATGAAGGAGTAAAGCAGATGGAACCTTTAGTCATAAAATTAGGTGGCGTGTTACTGGACAGTGAAGAAGCGTTGGAACGCGTGTTTACTGCATTGCAGGAATATCGACAAACGCATGAACGCCAGTTGGTTATTGTTCATGGTGGTGGCTGTCTGGTGGATGAGTTGATGCAGAAATTGCAGCTACCGATAGAGAAGAAACAAGGATTGCGGGTAACACCCGCTGATCAAATTGGGATGATTACGGGAGCGTTAGCGGGTATAGCCAATAAGACCTTGTTATCGTGGGCGACTAAATATCAACTTGCATCAGTTGGATTATATTTAGGAGATGGTAATGTGGTCAGGGTTTCCCAACTGAATGAAGAGTTGGGGCATGTGGGGAAAGCGATGCCGGGCGATGCTAAATTGCTGAAAACGCTACTGGATGCAGGTTATATACCCATTATTAGTTCCATTGGTGTAACTGATAAAGGGGAATTGATGAATGTGAATGCCGATCAGGCAGCAACGGCGATAGCTCAGACGCTAGGTGCTGATTTGGTATTACTCTCTGATGTTAGCGGTATTTTGGATGGTAAAGGGCAGAAGATCCCTGACATTAATGCTGAGAAGGCGGAACAACTTATTGTGCAGGGCATCATTACTGACGGCATGATTGTGAAGGTGAATGCAGCTCTAGATGCCGCTAGGACATTAGGTCGCCCGGTAGATATCGCTAGTTGGCGTCATGCAGATCAACTGACCGACCTGTTTAACGGTGTTCCCGTCGGTACTCGTATTCTGGCTTAAATTAAGTTTGATTAATTTTCGGTAAAGCTTTGCTGATGAATAACAACGGAATTTTAAAGGGTAACTTCATGCATACTAAAGATATTAAAAAGATCGTTCTTGCTTATTCTGGTGGTCTGGATACTTCTGCCATTATTCCTTGGCTGAAAGAGCATTATGATAATTGTGAAGTTGTTGCGTTTGTCGCCGATGTGGGACAAAGCCGTGAAGATCTGGAGGGCGTTGAGCAGAAAGCTTTGCGCTCTGGCGCATCAGAATGTCATGTTGTGGATTTGCGTGAGGAGTTCATTAAAGATTATGTTTATCCGGTACTGAAAACTGGCGCTCTGTATGAGGGTAGCTATTTGTTGGGCACTTCAATGGCACGACCAATTATTGCTAAAGCACAGGTTGAATTGGCATTGAAAGTGGGGGCGGATGCACTTGCTCATGGCGCAACAGGTAAGGGGAACGATCAGGTGCGGTTTGAAAGCACTTATACGGCATTAGCCCCTCAGCTAAAAGTCGTCGCGCCGTGGAGAGAGTGGGATTTGCGTTCCCGTGAGGCGTTGTTGGATTATCTGAAAGCGCGAGATATTCCAACCACTGCAACATTAGAGAAAATTTACAGCCGTGATGAGAATGCGTGGCATATCTCTACCGAAGGTGGCGTACTGGAAAGCACCTGGAATGCATCCAATAAAGATTGTTGGGTGTGGACAGTCGCTCCAGAAGAGGCGCCAGATGAAGCCGAATTGGTTAGTGTCACCATTGAGAAAGGCGAGGTTGTTGGGGTTAACGGCAAGGTGATGTCTCCATATCAATGTCTTGAAATGTTGAATGCTCTGGGAGCAAAACATGGTATTGGTCGGATTGATATCGTGGAAAACCGGCTGGTGGGAATGAAATCTCGTGGCTGTTATGAAACACCGGGAGGAACCATTATGATGGCCGCGTTGCGTGGTGTTGAACAACTGGTTCTGGATCGCGATAGCTTTAAATGGCGTCAGCAGCTTGGACTGGAGATGTCCTATGTTGTTTATGACGGACGTTGGTTTGCCCCACTACGTCACTCTATTCAGGCAGCCGCTGAGACGTTGGCTGAGGATGTTCGTGGTGAAGTGGTGCTGAAACTCTATAAAGGTCAGGTGACGGCGATCCAGAAGAGATCAACAAATAGTCTCTATTCTGAAGCATTTGCAACATTTGGTGAAGATGAGGTTTATGATCACAGTCATGCAGCAGGATTTATCCGTCTGTATTCTCTCCCTTCGCGTATTCGGGCATTAAATAGTAAAGAGTAATTTCATTGTTCGTAGTTATGGAGATAATGACCAAATCGTAAATTCATCCTTGTATTTGATTTCTCTAGTCTATTATCTCCATATTGAAAATAAAATTGCTGTTTATAAAAGGTCATCAATCACTCAGACATCAGATAATCAGGAACGAAAATATGGCACTCTGGGGCGGGCGTTTCAGTCAGAAAGCAGATCAACGGTTCAAACAATTTAACGATTCACTTCGCTTTGATTACCGGTTGGCGGAACAGGATATTACCGGTTCAGTTGCATGGTCGAAAGCGCTGGTAACGGTTGGTGTGTTGACCGTTGAGGAGCAACGAAAACTGGAGTTGGCATTAAATGAATTGCTGAATGAAGTTCAGGCTAATCCACAAACCATCTTGCAAAGTGATGCAGAAGATATCCATAGTTGGGTAGAAGGGCAATTGATCAGTAAAGTCGGCGATCTGGGTAAGAAGCTCCATACTGGCCGTAGCCGTAACGATCAGGTGGCGACAGATCTCAAACTTTGGTGTAAAGAATACATTTCACATCTTCATCAGGCAATTGTGGAGTTACAGCAGGCATTGGTGATTACCGCGGAGAATAATCAAGATGCGGTGATGCCGGGCTATACCCATCTGCAAAGAGCGCAGCCTATCACATTTGCTCACTGGTGTTTGGCATATGTAGAAATGCTGGTTCGTGATGAAAGTCGGTTACAGGATACTTTAAAGCGGCTGAATACCAGCCCGCTTGGGTGCGGTGCATTGGCTGGAACCGCTTATGATATTGACCGCGAACAATTGGCATCATGGCTAGGTTTTGCTTCAGCGACGCGTAACAGCCTGGATAGTGTTTCAGATCGTGACCATGTATTGGAACTGCTATCTAATGCCGGTATCAGTATGATCCATCTTTCCCGTTTTGCGGAAGACCTCATTTTCTTTAATAGCGGTGAAGCAGGATTTATTGAACTGTCAGATCGAGTCACTTCCGGTTCTTCCCTGATGCCACAGAAGAAAAACCCGGATGCGCTGGAGTTAATCCGTGGGAAATGTGGCCGGGTGCAGGGGGCATTGACCGGCATGATGATGACGTTGAAAGGTCTGCCGTTGGCCTATAATAAAGATATGCAGGAGGATAAAGAGGGGTTATTTGATGCGCTGGACACTTGGCTGGATTGTTTGCATATGGCAGCGTTGGTGTTAGATGGCATTCAGGTCAGGCGTTCACGTTGTGCAGAAGCAGCTAAACAGGGTTATGCTAATGCGACCGAATTAGCTGATTATTTGGTTGCAAAAGGTGTTCTATTCCGTGAAGCTCACCATATTGTTGGGGAAATTGTGATTATGGCGCTTGCTCAGGGTAAGGCACTGGAAGCGTTGTCATTGGCAGAGTTGCAGAAGTTCAGCAGTGCAATTACTGATGATGTATATGATATTTTGTCTCTGCAATCTTGTCTGGACAAACGACTTGCAAAGGGTGGCGTATCGCAAAAACAGGTCATGAAAGCGATTTCAGAGGCTAAACAGAGGCTAAAATTAAGTTAGTCATTATCAGCAGGGGAGATGAATCTATCCCCTGTAAAATAAATGCGATCTTTATATATAAGTTTTTAATGATTATCTGATAGTCTTTCCCTCACGTTGATATAATTATCTATTGGTAGTTTCTATCATTCATATTAGTTGAGGTGGGAATGAATATCCGCGATCTGGAATATCTTGTGGCGCTTGCGGAGCATCGGCACTTTCGCCATGCTGCTGATTCTTGCCACGTCAGCCAGCCTACATTGAGCGGGCAAATTCGTAAGCTTGAGGATGATCTGGGTGTAATGTTATTGGAACGCACCAGCCGTAAAGTTTTGTTCACTCAACAAGGGATGTTATTAGTAGAACAGGCCAGAACGGTTCTCCGTGAGGTTAGAATTTTGCAGGAAATGGCGTCACTTCAAGGGGAAAACATGTCTGGTCCTCTGCATATTGGCCTGATCCCTACTATTGGCCCATATCTGTTGCCTCATATTATTCCTGGGCTTCATGGTTTGTTTCCTAAGTTGGAAATGTATTTGTATGAAGCCCAGACTCAAAGTTTGCTAGCCCAGTTAGATAGCGGCAAATTGGACATTGCGATTCTGGCAATGGGTAAGGAGACAAGGGCCTTCATTGAAGTGCCATTGTTTGAAGAACCCATGAAACTCGCTATCTATGATGGCCATCCTTGGGCAGAGCGAGAAAAAATTGCTATGGATGAATTGACGGGTGAAAAATTGCTGATGCTAGAAGATGGTCATTGCTTGCGTGATCAGGCTATGGGGTTCTGTTTTCAGGCTGGCGCGAAGGAAGATACCCATTTTCGTGCAACCAGTTTGGAAACTCTGCGTAATATGGTTGCTGCCGGTAGTGGAATAACCTTATTGCCTGATCTGGCAGTGCCACAAGAGAAAAAACGTGATGGTGTCTGTTATCTGGAGTGTAGCAACCCAGAGCCTAAGCGATCTGTTATTTTGATTTATCGTCCTGGTTCACCTCTGCGTGGTCGCTATGAGCAACTGGCAGAGGCTATTAGAGCTAGAATGGGCACTTATTACAGGCAATCAAAATAGCCGGTTCAGGCCATTTAGCGCTGCGACACGATAAGCTTCAGCCATAGTCGGATAGTTGAAAGTAGTATTGACGAAATATTCGATAGTATTACTTTCACCTTTCTGTTCCATAATCGCTTGGCCGATATGAATGATTTCAGCCGCACGTTCTCCGAAACAATGAATACCAAGAATCTCTTTTGTTTCTCTATGGAATAGTATTTTCAGGCTTCCTACGTTCATCCCCGCAATTTGTGCGCGTGCAAGATGTTTAAATTGTGCTCGTCCAACTTCATAAGGCACCTTCATTGCTGTTAATTGTTGTTCGGTTTTACCTACAGAGCTGATTTCAGGAATGGTATAGATACCCGTTGGAATATCTTCAATCAGATGAACTTCGGCGTTTCCTTTCGCCATTGCTTGAGCGGCAATTCGTCCTTGATCATAAGCAGCAGAGGCCAGGCTTGGATAACCGATAACATCTCCTACAGCGTAGATATTTTCATTGCTGGTTTGATAGATCTTATTAACTTTCAGTAAACCGCGGCTATCTGCTTCCAGACCAACGTTTTTCAGCCCTAGAGTATCAGTATTGCCTGTTCGGCCATTAGCATAAAGCAGACAGTCAGCTTTGACTTTTTTACCGGATTTGAGGTGAACGATAACACCGTCATCGACACCTTCAATTTTAGAATATTCTTCATTGTGGCGGATAACTATACCACTATTCCAGAAATGGTAAGAAAGTGCGTCTGACATCTCTTGATCAAGGAAAGCCAGTAAGTGGTTACGAGTGTTGATTAAATCAACTTTTACGCCTAATCCACGGAAGATTGAAGCATATTCGCAACCAATCACTCCGGCACCATAAATAATGACATGCCGTGGTTCATGATCCAGTTTCAGAATGGAATCGCTGTTATAAATACGGGAATGGGTGAAATCAACATCTGGTGGACAATATGGGCGAGAACCGGTTGCGATAATAATCTTATCTGCGCTTAAAATATCGTAGTTATCGTCGGCATAGCGCACACTCACTCGGTGATCATCAATGAATGTTGCTTCCCCGGAAAACATACGACACCCATTACGTTCGTAAAATCCTTGACGCATTCTAGTTTGCTGATTAATCACCATTTCAGCACGGCGTAAGATTTCAGCAAATGAAGAGCGAAGAATGCGAGAGTTATCACTGTACAGAGGGTTTTGGTTAAATTCGATAATACGGCTGACGGCGTGACGGAGGGCTTTGGACGGGATGGTACCCCAATGAGTACAACCACCACCAACATTATTATAGCGTTCGATAACCGCAACGCTTTTACCCTGCTTCACCAATCCCATTGCTGCTCCTTCTCCACCGGGACCAGAACCAATGACAATGGCGTCAAAATGAATATGTTGCATATGAGGAAAGACCTGTTTTTACACAAAATTACAACGCTATATTAACATTGGTTGACTTAATAGCCCAATCGTCATAAGGATTTTATATCTCATTTAGGGTGAATTGAACATAGTTTTGCCCGTTACGTTAATCTGGCGCAAGATTATAAAGCTTTTGGAAAATAAATAATTATCTAACGATCGAAGTGAATTAACTAAAGAGGGAATGCTCTCCTTAATGATTTTTTGACTACGTATAGTCGCCTTTATCATCCTAATATCTAATAAGAAAATGCGCTGAGAAAATGACATTGATCATTATAAATGACATGATGAGCACATCATTACGGCAAACGCGTTAAAATTTGGTATATTTCCTAACATGTAGTTCAGATAAAGAGTCAGGATTCGTGTGAGTAACGTTATCGGCATCAGAGCGAAACAGAAAGAAAAAACTCGTCGTTCACTGATTGAAGCTGCTTTCAGCCAGTTGAGTGCCGAAAGGAGTTTTACCAGCCTTAGCTTGCGTGAAGTCGCCCGTGAAGCAGGTATTGCACCAACTTCATTTTATCGTCATTTTCGTGATGTGGATGAGCTTGGGCTGACGATGGTAGATGAAAGTGGTTTGATGTTACGTCAGTTAATGAGGCAAGCCCGGCAACGTATTGCTAAAGGTGGCAGTGTCATCCGTACATCTGTTTCAACTTTTATGGAATTTATCGGTAATAATCCAAATGCATTCCGATTATTATTACGTGAACGTTCAGGGACCTCTGCTGAATTTCGTGCCGCTGTCGCACGGGAAATCCAACATTTTATTGCTGAACTGGCAGACTATTTAGAACAGGAAAGCTGTATGCCGAGGTATTTTACTGAGGTGCAGGCAGAGGCAATGGTAACAATAGTATTCAGTGCCGGTGCAGAAGCATTGGATATTGATTTGGAGAAAAGACAGCGTTTAGAAGAACGTTTAGTCTTGCAGCTACGGATGATTGCTAAAGGTGCATATTATTGGTATCGCAAAGAAATGAATCCACCGAACCCTAAACTTAAATAACTATGAAGGAGGAGAACGAAATGATGGAACAATATCGCCAGGACAAAAGTACATTGTTACTCGCTTTTATTGTCGGACTAGCAACGAATGGAACGTTTTCAGCAGTTTTTAGCTCAGTTGTTTCTTTTTCAGTTTTCCCATTGATAACACTGATTTTATCAATTTATTGTATCCATCAGCGCTATTTGAATTACTCAATGCCAGATGGGATGCCTAAGTTAGTTGTTGCTTGTTTCCTCTTAGGATTATTTAGTTATAGTGCGATTATTAGAGTTGAATACCCTGAAATTGGCTCTAATTTTCTACCCGCGGTAATAGGTACCGTACTGGTATTCTGGATTTACAGAAAGGTAAAAATTCGCAAAAACCAGGCAATTATAGAAAATAGTCATTAATTGATGCAAAACGCCGGAGAGATAACTATCTGCCGGCGTTTCTGTTTTATATGTTCGTTAAGTATCAGTTTGATTTTTCCAGCAGTACTCCACATTCCATATGGTGTGTATAAGGAAACTGATCAAACAGAGCCAGATGGCTGATTTTATGCGTTTGGGTTAATGTTTCTAGATTATGGCAAAGGGTTTCCGGGTTACAGGAAATATAAAGGATCCGTGGATATGTCTGGACCATTTCAAGCGTTTTTTCATCAAGGCCGCTACGTGGCGGATCGACAAAAATAGTTTCACATTGATAGCTTTTTAAATTAATTCCTTGAAGGCGATTAAATTCGCGTTCACCATTCATTGCTTGGGTGAATTCCTCCGCTGACATGCGGATAATTTGTACATTATCAATCCCGTTGGCTGCAATATTGTATTGAGCGGCCGCAACGGATGGCTTGGCAATTTCTGTTGCCAATACTCGTTCAAAATTTTGAGCTAATGCCAGAGAGAAATTGCCATTACCGCAATAAAGCTCAAGTAAATCACCTTTTGAATCCTTGGTAATATTAATTGCCCATTCAAGCATATGAATATTGACGCTAGCATTTGGTTGGGTGAAGCTGTTTTCCACCTGGCGATAAATCATTTCTCGGCCTGCAACAGGTAGAACCTCATCAATATAATCATGATCCAATGTGATTTTGGTTTTAGCAGCTCGGCCAATTAACTCAATGTCAAACCCTTTATTTCTTAACGCCTCACGCAGTTTTAATGCTTGTTGTGTCCATTCATCACCCAATTTTTTGTGATAAAGCAAAGAAACAAGGATTTTATTATTGCAAGTGGACAGATAATCAATTTGAAATAGCTTATGACGTAAGATCTGTTCAGATCTAATGGAGTCAATTAATTCTACCATCATTTTATTAATTAACTTACTAGCGACAGGGAATTGAGCAAGACGAATACGTTGTTTCGTCTGTTGATCGAACATAATATGGTACAAATCATCCTGTTCATGCCAGATTCGAAATTCTGCTCGCATTCTGTAATGAGATTGCGGTGAGCGGAAAACCTCTGGCTCCGGGGGCTGGAAAGGCTCCATCATGTTTTTTAAGCGGTTGACCTTCTCCGTCAGTTGCTGCTCGTAGCTTTCCGTTGGCAGGAGATTTTGCATTATGTTTGTTCTCTTATATCTGTAGTAAGAAAAATTTTCGTGCGAAATTGTAGGGAAAGAGCAAAGGATGTCCAGTTTTCTTATTATTCATGCATAATCCTGTCTATGCTTACTATTATGAGTCAGTTTCACGCTTCATTGTAGTGTATCCTTCTGATAATAAATTGTGGGATATTTTCTCATGATAAATAAAAATCGGTTTTTATTATCTATTGTTTCAATCGTGGTGATTTCTAGTTGGAATCAAGCTTCCGCTATGGTGGAGTCGCAGGATTCATTGGTTGTGACGGCGAGTCGTTTTAAACAGCCAGTGTCAAGCATACTGGCTCCTTATACTGTTGTAACACGAGATGAAATTGATCATTGGCAGTCAAATAGTGTAGCCGATATTTTACGTCGTCTACCCGGTGTTGATATTGCGCGGCATGGTGGTATTGGACAGCTAAGCTCTTTGTTTATACGTGGCACTCATGCTAGTCATGTATTAGTGCTGGTGGATGGGATACGTTTGAATCAAGCAGGTATCAGTGGCTCCTCTGATTTAAGCCAGATACCTGTATCATTGGTTCAGAAAATCGAATATATCCGCGGACCACGTTCCGCTGTTTATGGTTCTGATGCTATTGGTGGTGTTATTAATATCATCACTACCAGAGAGAAACTAGGCGCTAACCTTAACGTAGGTATCGGTTCACATGGTTATCAGACTTATGATGGCGCGACTCAGCAAAAGTTAGTTGAAAATACAGTCCTGACAGCAGCAGCTAACTATACCTATACCAAAGGATACGATGTTGTTGCTTATGGTAATACTGGTGGCTTTAGACAGCCTGATCGTGACGGTTTTATGAGCAAAATGCTTTGGTTGGGAGTCGATCAAAAATTTAATGAGCAAGTCAGTGGGTTTATTCGAGCTTATGGCTATAACAATAGAACATCTTATGATGCGGATATTAATTGGAGTTATCCATATGCTAGACCGGATACCCGTGAACTTTATAGCCGCCACTATGATACGGGGATCAGATTTAACCGTGGGATCTACTCGTCCCAATTAATTGCAAGTTATAGTCATATAAAAGACTATAACTTTGACCCTAAATATGGGCGCTATGATAAGTCTGCTAGCCTTAATGATTCTGATCAATATAACCTGCAATGGGGAAATACGTTTCAGCTATATCAGGGTATGGTTAGTACAGGTGTGGATTTCCAAAAACAATCGATAGAAGCTGGGACCAGTTATATTCCGAAGAGTGAAACGGTACGTAATACAGGAATGTATCTGACAGCACAGCAACAACTAAAAGATTTTATTTTAGAAGGTGCAATTCGTTCAGATAAACATTCAGAAGCTGGTTGGAATACCACATGGCAAGCCAGTTTAGGTTGGGAATTTATTAAAAATTATCGTTTGATCACTTCTTATGGTACGGCATTTAAGGCTCCGACGCTTAGTCAGATGTATGGTTTTGGTGGTAATCATGATTTGAAACCGGAAGAAAGTAAACAATGGGAAGGTGGTATTGAAGGCGTCACAGGCCAGCTAAATTGGCGTCTGACTGTATATCGCAATGAGATTGAGCAATTGATCGATTATGCAAATAGCCGTTACTACAATATTGGTAAAGCAAAAATTAAAGGTGTTGAGTGGACTGGCTCAATGGACACAGGCATATTTCAGCATCAATTGACGGTACAATATATCGACCCTCGTAATAGTGAAACTAATGAAATTTTAGTTCGTCGTGCTAAGCAGCAAGTCAAATATCAACTTGACTGGCAGCTATATGATTTTGATTGGGGGTTAACTTATCAATATCTAGGGCGGCGTTATGACAACGATTTCAGTACATTCCCGGCTAAACGTGTGAAATTAGGTGGCGTCAGCTTTTGGGACTTAACGGTTTCACATCCAGTCACTTCTTATCTGACAATCCGTGCTAGAATAGCCAACTTGCTTGATAAAGATTACGAGACAGTTTATGGCTATCGCATTCCAGGACGTGAATACTACCTCACTGGGAGCTATAACTTCTGATTTAAATAAAATCGCACGTTCGACAGTTTTAGTGTTTGATTCTGGGGTAGGCGGCTTATCTATTTACCAAGAGATCCGGCAATTATTGCCAGATCTCCACTATATATATGTTTTTGATAACGAAGCATTCCCTTATGGTGAAAAATCGGAAGAATTTATTGTTGAACGAGTTGTTCAAATTGTTGCGGCTGTTCAGCAAAAACATCCTCTGACAATAGTGGTTATTGCATGTAACACGGCAAGTACAGTCAGTTTGCCTGCTCTACGTGAGCGGTTCAGCTTTCCGGTCGTTGGTGTGGTTCCAGCGATAAAACCCGCAGCAAAGTTAACTCGTAATGGTGTCGTTGGATTATTGGCGACTAGAGCAACAGTTAATCGTTCCTATACAAAAGAACTTATCGAAAAGTTTGCTACAGGTTGCAGGATTGAATCTCTAGGCTCTGCTGAATTAGTAGAATTAGCTGAAGCTAAATTGCATGGTAGTAAGGTCTCTTCCGACACGTTAAAAAAGATACTGGAACCGTGGCTCGGAATGAAAGAACCACCTGACACAGTAGTATTGGGCTGTACTCATTTTCCACTATTAGCAGAAGAATTAGTTCAGATACTCCCTGATGGCACACACTTAATTGATTCTGGCGCCGCTATTGCTCGAAGAACAGCTTGGTTGGTTAAACATCAGAATAATCTTGTTTGTACCTCAGCAGATAGTCTCGCTTATTGTATGAAAGTGAATGCTGATACTGATGCATTAATCCCCATTTTGCAGGAATATGGATTCTCAAAACTGGAAAAATTGATATCTTAAGTTAAATTTGATGGAATAATCGTCGGTCGTTAACTTTTTTTAAAATAATTATTGCCAGCGCCAAAGAACTCCCTATAATGCGCCACCACTGACCGACACAACGCTGATAAACATTGTG
>NZ_JFGV01000081.1:0-22311 GCF_000612035.1 Photorhabdus aegyptia
CTTAACGTTTTAATGAGAGAAATGCCTATAAAAAGTCATATTCTGATTTTTATTTAATCAAAATAACCTTATTAAAAATGTGAGATCTCACCCTGTCTTTACACCAGCCCCCAGACCAAATGTATGAAAATTATTGAGCGCTTCACCTGAAGTTGATACAGGATTTAATTTTTCGTTGATCAACAAACCATATTTATCACTTTTAAATTCAAGAGTAATGTTATTTTTATCAATAATTTCAACAAGTTTTGAGTGATATCCCGTACAGTGAATCAATAAATCATCACAATTAATACGTTGCATAACTTCGTCACTCGATATTTCTGAGATATTTAAAATAGAAATATTTTTATGTCTTCTTTCTTTAAGTTCTTGAGCAAATACAAAAGAATCATATCTCAAACCTGAATATCGGTTAACCCGCCCACTTAAAGGACAGATATCTTCCTGAGTGAAAGCATAACCGTAAGATTCTGCACTTGCAGGTGAATCAAAGAACAATTTAAAATCTTTATTAACCAGAACATTTATCTTACCAGTAAACTTTAATTGCTCTATCAGCCGAATTAAACAAGAAACAGAACTATGTGACGAACCCAATATTGATATACTTTTTATATCACCTTTATTTATAACCTCATCATAAAAACCTTTAATGAAATCACCTGAGGTAACATTCTTGCTATTATGTAATAACCTGGATTGGTTTGGAGTTCCGCCTATATTAAACAGTACTTTTCGCGTTGATACAATATAATCTTCATTATTTTTATGATAAGTTATATCATAGTTGCCATCTTCATTCTGCTTAATCTTTTTCACTTCCGTATCAGTCAAAATATTAAACCGATCACCATATTTATTTTCCTGAATAAAACGTGCAATTCTCTCCAAATATTGACCGACAAACCTCAATTCAACTGGCTTATCTCTATTGGCACTAAAATGTTCCCACTCCGGTGTTGATCTTATATACTGACTAAGCTCATCATCACAACCGTCAAACTTCTCTAAAAATACACTACCTAAAGAGTTCGCGGTAATTTTATATTTCTTTAATGAACCAGAACCCACTATCTCTGTTTTTTCTAAAATCAGACAATCTTTTATAACTTCATCTTTTAATAAATCCGGGATTAATGAAATATTTGCAGGCCCCGCACCACACATTACCACATCATAAAACTGCTTATTCATTGACAAACCCTAACATTTTTAATGAAATTTGTGTTTCAATCACATTCCCGGCAAACTCATGACGAGTCTGTTTATAACCAAGCGGTTGCCCAGCCAAACCCGCCTTAATAACATCACTATGATTAATTGTTTTACTCTCATTGCGGGAATAAACCAATAGCTCCTTCTCATAATCAAATGCCAGACAAGGAATGCAACTTAATTTTAATGTTTTGGCTAATTCAAGCCGATGATGACCATCAATAACCACATTCGTTGCTTCATCAATCCAGATTGGTTGAGTCCAGAAACCTTCAAATTTAACTTTTTCGATTAACTGCTCGACACGATCAGGGCAATGTAATTCAGTTGGTCTAAGATTTGAGACTTCTTCTAATATTAATTTCATGTTTATCCCTTAGTTTAAACATCCGATAGAAAATTACCAACATCAACACACTTAATATCGCTAATAATTGAAATAACACTCCACCATCAAATAATTGAATAATAGTACCACCAACTAACGGCGATATAGAAAAACCAATACTATAAAGTGACGCTGCACCAAAATATGCGCCACGTAAATCATTTGGCGCCAAACGATCAATAAAAACATTCACACATGGAAACAAAATAGTTTGACTGATACTCATGGTAAAAGCAGCCATATACCACAATAAATAAACATCATAATACTTGAATGAAATAAAGAACATACATTCAGATAAAATGAGTAATACAGACCCTATATTTATTTTCGTTTCCAACTCCATTTTTTGCGTTAACATGGAAAACGGTAACTGCATAACGACAATGGTTATCGCATGTAACATAATAAGCGAAGCAATAAACTCAGCATACCCATTAAACCCTAATGAGGTAATTAACTGTGGCAAAGTTGAATCAAAATGGCCAAAAATAAACATCATGAGAATATTATTGATAACCAACATTAAAAACACACGGTCATTCAATAAAACCTTTATCGTTCCTTTAAAGTCTTCATTATTTGTTAAGTTGATTTTTATTTTCTTGCCAAATAGATAAACAGGGATCATAAAAATCACATAGGATACCGAAACAATCAAAAAAGAAATAGAATTAATATCCAGGCTTAATTTTATTCCTAAATAAGGCCCGACTACCGCTCCCGCATTTAGAAATAAATACCTTAAGTACATGGCATTCTCTCTTACCTGCTTTTCCTCAATAATATCACCGATAACGGCTTTTATAGGATTATTCACCAGCGCCCAAGAAATATTCGCTAATAAAGTGCCAATAATAAAACCAGACTGATGTTCAGACAACCATAATATTAAATATGCCAATGAAGATATAAGACATCCAATGATAATTATCTTAGCCCGGCCGACTTTATCAGAGAAGTAACCTGCATAAAAACTTAATATTGATGAAATCGCAATGGATAAAGAGAGAACTAATCCAATCATCGATGCAGTAAAATGAAACTTTGTATATAATATGATGGATATAAAAGGCCATACCATCATTGATGTTGATCTTGTTACAAAAGTCCCCAGAAATAGACCCCATATACATGCCGGTATGGATGTATAATTATTAAGAGAAAAATTTTTCATTGCTATGTTCTTATATTATTTATCTTGATATCTTTTAAGCCAATCATTTAAAATACTTATGGAAGTACATAAAATCCACTCTCCCCTACAAAAAATAAAATGTAGAGGAAATCACTAGGATGATCTGTACGATAAAGCAAATCCAATGATATATGATTTATTCTTAATATATTATCAAAACAGATGTTAATTGCAAACGAAATATGACACTTTTGTTACATGTTAAACGTAGATCAAATGCTGGTGATGTTAGTAAGCAACATAATGACATAAGTACTTTGCACTTTAACAGGCAAAAACGCAGGTAAAAAGGGCCTTTAATCTCAGATAGATACCTTTCAGTTCAATCTTTATCTATTCAAATAGCAATCAAAACTCAGCTTAATCTAATCCCAAAATAAACTGTAATATTATATTCAAAGTGAAATAGATAAATAAAATTGTATTTTAGTTTAATAGCTAAACTCTGGTGGGGATAATTATTATTTATAGATTTATATGAAGCCATCTGAGATTAAAACTGGAAACTATTTCACAGGCCCAAAATATTCAATAACTAAAATTGGGATTAGTAATGAGTTTATTCTTTAATTTCCTTAATGAGAGTAATGGTATATTCAAACCAAGAGAACTGTCTTATCATCTCAACTCATTTGATACTAACTATGAAGGATTACTCGCGATGGGTACCTGGCTTATCTATGCCTTATTATCAGCGTTTACTGCCGCTTTGGTCGCTATCTTCGGAAAAATCGGTTTGCAAAATCTTGATGCCAATACAGCAACAGCAATACGCGCAGTCATTATGGCGTTGTTTCTTGTCAGCGTCGTTGTAGTACAGGGAAAATTAAATCTGGTTAGTGAAGTGCTGGCAAATCGCAAGGCGTTGCTTTTTATCGTTTTAAGCGGTGTGGCGGGGGCATTGTCATGGCTGTTCTACTTTCTGGCAATCAGAAACGGCAATGTTTCTCAGGTTGCCCCGATTGATAAACTCAGTGTCGTGTTTGCTGTTATCTTGGCCGTTATCTTATTTGGTGAAAAGATATCATTTATGGCCGCAGGTGGTGTTGCACTGATCACTGCCGGCGCATTAATGGTTGCCTTGGGCTGAAAAATAAAAAATCCGCAAAAGCCATTTCACCATTGCGGATTCTTTTTAATCGAATAAAAGATCAACCTGCGGCAAAAACCTGGTTAACGATATCCAGTGCTTCCTGCTCAATTTTCTGCCGGTGCTCAGGACCAAGGAGGCTTTCACAATAAATTTTGTAGGCTTCTTCTGTCCCCGATGGGCGAGCGGCAAACCAGCCGTTTTCTGTTATCACTTTTAAACCGCCTATTGACGCTCCGTTACCAGAAGCTTTTGTCAACCGGGCTGTGATTGGATCACCAGCAAGCTTATCCGCTTTCACCATTTCTGGTGATAACTTGGCTAATAATGCCTTCTGCTGATAAGTTGCCGACGCCTGAATACGGCTATAACTTGGCGTACCGAAGCGAACCGCCAACTTATTGTAATGCTGCTGCGGATTTTCCCCCGTTACCGCAGTCATCTCTGCCGCCAGTAAACACAAGATAATCCCATCTTTATCTGTAGACCACGGCGTACCATCAAAACGCAGGAAAGAAGCTCCTGCGCTCTCCTCTCCGCCAAAGCCCAACTCACCTTTATATAGACCGTCAACAAACCACTTAAAACCTACGGGTACTTCCACCAATTTACGACCAAGATCGGCGACAACCCGATCAATCATGGCACTAGATACCAATGTTTTACCTACCGCAACACTTTCTGACCATTGCGGACGATGGCGGAATAGGTAATCTATCGCAGTTGCCAGATAGTGGTTCGGATTCATCAAACCGGCGGGAGTGACAATACCGTGGCGGTCGTAATCAGGATCGTTTGCAAAAGCCAAATCAAACTTATCGCGCATGGCTAACAAACCCGCCATTGCCCAAGGGGACGAGCAATCCATACGAATGACGCCATCATGATCCAAGTGCATAAAACGGAATGTCTGATCGACTTGATCGTTAACCAACGTCAGATCCAAATTGTAGCGCTCACCGATACGCTGCCAAAATGCAATGCCAGAACCCCCTAAAGGATCAATACCAATTTTCAGCCCAGCCTGTTGGATAGCAGCCATATCAACCACATCGCCCAACGCGCTAACATACGGCTCAACTAAATCCTGCTGATGCAAATATTCACTGCTCAACACCTGAACAAATGGCAAGCGTTTAATGCCTTTCAGACCTTCTGCAAGCAACTCATTCGCACGACGTTCTATAATTGCTGTCAAATCCGTATCTGCCGGGCCGCCATCAGGTGGGTTATATTTAATCCCTCCGTCTTCTGGTGGATTATGGGAAGGGGTAATAACAATCCCGTCAGCCAACGCTTTCCCCAAGCGGTTATAACAAAGGATGGCATGAGAAATCGCAGGTGTTGGCGTAAATCCATTATTTTCCTGCACAATCACGTTCACGCTGTTAGCCGTTAACACTTCCAATACGGAAATAAATGCCGATTCTGATAAAGCATGGGTATCTTTACCCACATAACAAGGGCCATTAATTCCCCGTTGCTTGCGAACTTCTGCAACAGCCTGAGTAATTGCCAGAATATGCGCCTCATTAAAACTGTGACGCTGAGAACTGCCACGATGACCGGATGTACCAAATTTAACCTTATGCTCAGAGTTCTCCGGCTGAGGATGTAAGGTGTAATACTGTGATGTAAGCTGCGCTACATTTATCAGATCACTTTGGCGGGCAATCTGTCCCGCACGCGGATGATTTACCACTTTAAATCTCCCCTGGACAAGAGCTGCGCTGCACTTTGTGTCAGCACAGCCTTAATCAGTTAAATCGTGCCACATACCTTGTCGATAAAATTGGCTGAGAATTTCATATCCTGCATAATTTGCTCAACCATATTACGCTTACGATCAGTATTGGTGTTAGTAATCACCCAAAAAGGTGTGCCCGGAATGTGACGAGGTTTAGTTTGTTTACCACTGGCGAGTAATGTCTGTTGATCGCCAGCAAAATAAACGCGGGTACGACCATGCATAGCATCAGTCGTCTGGGAAAAACTTTCACTGTTCAAGCTATATAATGTAGATAAGATCAACATAAAACGCTCAACAGATTTTTTCTTATCAGAATAGTCATCTGAAAGTAACAATTCACGCATCACACGGACAGAATCACGCTGGCGGGCTACCGGCGCTTTCTCCACGGCACTGATAGGCTGTGCATTTTGTACTGGCTGTTCGGCGTTAAATTTCAACATTCGCCGTAAAATATCAGATGCACTTTCACCAATATGTTGTGTGTGGCTGGCAATATAGCGGTAAAGGTCTTCATCAACTTCTATCGTTTTCATTTCTATCCAGTACTGTTCTAAATAAAAAATTTTGACAGATTATAAAGTATAAAAAGAGAAAACAAAACAATTAAAATTTCAATAACTTAAAAGTATTTAAACATGAAAAACAGCATAATAAAATATCCACTTTTCATTTAAAATAAATCAATCAGTTACATAAATATTGTGAATATAAATCTCATTATCATGTTAAAGACTTCCCACAAGCCGGGGAATAAATCATCGCTATATTGCAGAAAGTTTTTATGATGATAGTAAAGAATGTCACAAAACCTATTTATTCATTGTAAAGTGTCATATCAATCTTTTAATACCACCTATTTAAGCGTTGATAATCACATAATTATTTATTCTGATATTACACCCAGATAATGATAAAACCTGGTTGCAACATTGCCGACAATAAATTTAATCAAGGGAGATTAAGCAGCGAAGGGGAAAATTGATTATAGACGGTAAAACAGTTTAAATTCATGGAGATGTATGTTTATTGCTATTAAATCTTGACAGGAAATGCATTTTAGTAAATTACACGCCTTTTATTTAAATATAATATTTACCACTTGCCAAAATAAATCGTAACCATATAAATTATATGAAAAAATTGGCAATGTTATTATTATTCCATTTTATAGCATTAAGATTTTAAACTAAAATTCCATATCCTGTTTTCAATGTGAATCCAAGCAGTTGGAATATTGATATTTTAAAAAATTCCAGACAGATATATACAATCATTAATTTTGAGATGTATATATCTGACCTTATAATTTAATCAATAAGTGAAAGTTGTTGCCGTAAATAAGTACCTGAACCTAATAATCCTGGTTGTGGATGAGTAATCAAATAAACAGGAATCTGTTGTACTAATGTTTTAAAACGCCCTTTATCTTCAAATCCATGAAGAAAGTTCGATTGCTTAAAGAACTCAAGGAATCGCGGCACTATACCACCGGCGATATACACACCACCAAAAGTCCCCATATTTAACGCCAAATTTCCGCCAAATCGCCCCATAATTTCACAAAATAGTGTCAAGGCACGATGGCAATATTGGCAACTTTTATCCAATGCTCGTTGCGTCACGGTTTCTGGTTCTAAATCTTCCGGCTGACGATGATCCAAGATAGCAATCGCCTGATAAAGGTTTACCAACCCACTACCGGACAAGATTCTTTCTACCGAAACGTGCCCAAATTTACGCCGTAAAACAGCCAATATTGCATCTTGTTCTTCACTATTCGCAGCAAAATCTACATGACCACCTTCACCAGGCAAACTTACCCATTGCTTGTCTACTTTGATCAAATGAGCTACGCCAAGGCCAGTCCCTGCCCCGTAAACCGCTATCGGTTTGTCTTTAACCGCTTCTTCTCCGCCTAATTGAACCTTATGTTCTTCTGTCAGCATTGGAATAGCCATAGATACAGCCGTGAAGTCATTGATCACATCTAATTTTTCTAGCCCAAGCGTCTGTTTCAGCTCACTAATCGAAAATGCCCATTGGTGATTGGTCATTTCTACCCAATCACCATTTATCGGGCAAGCAATAGCGATACATGCATAAGTCACTACTGTTTTTTGCTCCGCCAAATAGTGACTGATAATAGACTCTAATCCGATGTGTTGTTTTGCGCTATATGTTTCGATCCGCTCAATAGCACCATTTTCCAAATTGCAAAGTGCTAATCTGGCATTAGTACCGCCAATATCAGCAACAAGTCCGTAGAGATTCATTTTTATATCCTAATAATTTGCCAGTACAACAATTAGGTAAAGCTTATCCCATCTGGCATTATTGGTATAGATCGTTTAGGAGTGAATAACTTGCACTCATCCCGGTCATATAGTTATCTATGCTCCCTGGGATTCGCTTCCTTACCGTCGCGATGCATCTTGAAATCTTTAGGGTATATATTCTTCGGGCCAGCGCTCACGCGCTGTTGTCTCGCTTCGCTCGGCTCGAACCTGCGACCCATTGATTAAAAATCAACTGCTCTACCAGCTGAGCTAACGACCCATCTATAAGGGAACTACTCTGAATATCTTTTGGAGTGGTGGGTCGTGCAGGATGACTCGGCCTTCGAGGTTTTCTTCACTTCGTTCGGTGACTACTGGTTTCGTTTGGCAGGCTTTGTTAAATAACCGGATCTGTAGTACGACTAAAGGTATGGAATAAATTTGTAAGTCATGCTGGCAATTTTAGAATTATAAGAGTACTATGTACTCTAGAATAAAGGAGGTTTTCCAGTGAGTCATGCGATAGAGTTTATCGAAACCAGTATGTTTACCCGACAGATAAAAGAGATTGCCACTGATGATGAACTTAAAGAACTGCAACGAGAGCTTATCGAGTCACCAGATAAAGGTGATCTAATACGTGGTACTGGGGGGTTACGTAAAATCAGAATGGCTATAGGCTCACAAGGAAAAAATGGTAGTGCCAGAGTGATTTATCTTCTAGCGACTGAAGATATTATCTATCTGGTGATGGCTTATCCGAAAAGTAAAAAAGATAGCTTAACGGATGCCGAGAAAGCAGAACTGAAAAAACTAACAAAATTACTAAAACATGAGGTGTAACATGAGTTTTTTTGACGAATTAAAAGCATCCCTAGAAGAAGCAGTTGAAATTAAACAAGGTAATAACGCCGCAGCACGTGTAACCCGATACGAAGTTACCGACGTTAAAGCTATCCGTGCTCAACTTAACATTTCACAGACAGAGATGGCGGAGGCTTTAGGCACTAGCCTTGATACAATTAAAAGCTGGGAGCAGAAGCGTCGAAATCCGACAGGACTAGCGGCAAAGGTATTAGCTATCATCCAAGAAAACCCTAGTTTCTATAAAGCCCTGGCGACGCATTGATTAGCCGGTGTGTCGTACAAGTATTAAAGTTACCTACCACATCTCGGTTCTACCTATTTCCAAGAGGCCATAGTTTGAGTGTTCTCATTGTTTGTGACTTCTTTTGCTGCGGGCCAGCGCTCACGCGCTGTTGTCTCGCTTCGCTCGGCTCGAACCTGCGACCCATTGATTAAAAGTCAACTGCTCTACCGGCTGAGCTAACGACCCATCTATAGGGGAACTACTCTGGATATCTTTTGAAAATGGTGGGTCGTGCAGGATTCGAACCTGCGACCAATTGATTAAAAGTCAACTGCTCTACCGACTGAGCTAACGACCCATCTATAGGAGAACTACTCTGGATACCTTTTGGAGTGGTGGGTCGTGCAGGATTCGAACCTGCGACCAATTGATTAAAAGTCAACTGCTCTACCGACTGAGCTAACGACCCGCACCAAAGATATGTGATACCGCCTGAAATAATCCTAATGAAGTGGTGGGCGATACCAGATTCGAACTGATGACCCCCTCCTTGTAAGGGAGATGCTCTACCAACTGAGCTAATCGCCCACTTCATGATGACCATTACTGCTTCTATACCACTGAATTTATGATTGGTGGGCGATACCAGATTCGAACTGATGACCCCCTCCTTGTAAGGGAGATGCTCTACCAACTGAGCTAATCGCCCAATCATAAAATCATTTTTATCACAACGAGATGGTGGGCGATACCAGATTCGAACTGATGACCCCCTCCTTGTAAGGGAGATGCTCTACCAACTGAGCTAATCGCCCCGTCGTGATGGGGTCGCATTATAGGGATAGTTCAGAATGAGTCAACGCTTTTTCTAGAGAAAAATATCGTTCGTCTCAAAATTAAACAAGGGTGAGATAATTATCGTCACTATAGGGTACAGTTTAGACAAATACACTGACTTTTCTCAACAACTCCCCGTTAACAGCATTGAGGAATTAAGGTGCAGTGATAAAATAGCCCCCCTCTTTTATTACTTAAATCACCGATAACGTTCATTGAAAAGTGAAACGTAATTAAGGCAATCCCCAATGAGTAAAATCAAAACCCGTTTCGCACCAAGCCCAACCGGCTATCTCCATGTTGGCGGTGCTCGTACCGCACTGTATTCCTGGTTATATAGCCGCCATAACAAAGGCGAATTTGTATTGCGTATCGAAGATACTGACCTTGAACGCTCAACTCAGGAAGCTATCAATGCCATTATGGACGGTATGAACTGGTTAAATCTGAATTGGGATGAAGGCCCTTATTATCAGACGAAACGTTTTGATCGTTATAATCAGGCGATCGATCAAATGCTAGAGCAAGGAAGCGCTTATCGCTGCTATTGTTCTAAAGAGCATCTGGAAGAATTGCGTGAGACTCAAATGGCAAATGGCGAGAAACCTCGTTATGACGGCCGCTGCCGTGATAATTCATGTCAACATAACCCAGATCAGCCCCATGTTGTCCGTTTCCGCAATCCACAGGAAGGTTCTGTTGTTTTTAATGATCGTATCCGCGGCTCCATTGAGTTCAGTAATCAGGAACTTGATGATCTAGTTATCCGCCGTACCGATGGCTCACCAACGTATAATTTCTGTGTTGTTATCGATGACTGGGATATGGAGATCACTCATGTCATCCGCGGTGAAGACCATATTAATAATACACCTCGTCAAATTAATATTCTGAAAGCACTCGGCGCTCCCGTGCCAGAATATGCACACGTTTCGATGATCCTCGGTGATGACGGTAAAAAGCTGTCCAAACGTCACGGTGCAGTGAGCGTGATGCAATACCGCGATGATGGTTATCTGCCAGAAGCTTTACTGAATTATTTGGTTCGTTTGGGTTGGTCGCATGGTGATCAAGAAATTTTCAGCATTGAAGAAATGACTGAGCTGTTCAGCCTGGATGCTATCAATAAATCCGCCAGCGCATTCAATACAGAAAAACTGCAATGGCTGAACCATCACTATATTAATACCCTGCCTCCAGAGAAAGTTGCCGTTCATCTAGCATGGCACATGGAGCAACAAGGTATTGATACCCGTAATGGTCCACAACTGGTTGATCTGATTAAATTACTGGGCGAACGCTGTAAGACTCTGAAAGAGATAACCGAATCTTGCCGCTACTTCTATGAAGATTTTGCTGAATTTGATGCCGATGCAGCGAAGAAACATTTGCGCCCAGTCGCCCGTCAACCTCTTGAAGTTGTCCGTGCGAAGCTGGCTTCAATTACTGACTGGACGCCAGAAAATGTTCATCATGCCATTCAATCCACCGCTGATGAGCTGGAAGTCGGTATGGGTAAAATCGGTATGCCATTGCGGGTTGCGGCTACCGGTGCAGGTCAATCCCCAGGTGTGGATGTCACTATTCACGCTATCGGGCAAACTCGTACTTTATCCCGTATTAATCAAGCACTGGAGTTCATTGCTCAACGCGAAACTCAATCTTAATTAATACATCAAAGGCATCACTTATCACATGTGATGCCTTTCTGTTTTCAAAAAATCCTATTTAATTGCTACCTCTTTATCACTTTCCCAAACACCTTCTATTTCATTTCAACCCATTGCTCAACCTCTATTTTGTTAATCGATCATAAAATTGATGGCTTTTTCAACGCTTGTTGTGAGAATGATAAGTTAGCCGTTGACAGTATTTGCAGGGTTTCATATTATGCGCCCCGTTCCATTAATTTTGATTGGGGCTATAGCTCAGCTGGGAGAGCGCTTGCATGGCATGCAAGAGGTCAGCGGTTCGATCCCGCTTAGCTCCACCAAATCCTTTATATTGAATCAAGGTATTTGGTACTAAAATTAGGAAATACCACGCTCGTGGGGCTATAGCTCAGCTGGGAGAGCGCTTGCATGGCATGCAAGAGGTCAGCGGTTCGATCCCGCTTAGCTCCACCAAAATTATAAGGCCCTGAAAGCCATGCTTTCAGGGCCTTTTGGTTATTCCCATTCATAACCACCATTATCGAATAAAAAACAAACGTCAACTTTGGCTAGCCTTTTTTCAATGGTTTCACCAACGAATCTAGTCCCTCTAGTTTTATTGCTAAAGTCATCTCCATCAGCGCCCCCAATTTACCTTGTGGGAATTCCCCTTTCCGGGCGAACCACAATAAATACTCTTCCGGTAAGTCAATGAGCATACGCCCTTTGTATTTACCGAACGGCATTGCAGTATTAGCAATTTCTATCAGGTTCTCTTTTTCCATAATTTACACATCTATAAGAGAAATAGGTGAAAGGGAATCTGCACCATCCATGATGCAATATTCCACGATAAAACATGATCTTTTACAGTACCAAACCGGCAATAGCCGCAGATAAGAAGCTGACAAGCGTTGAACCAAATAGTAGTTTCAAACCAAAGCGGGAAACAACATTACCCTGTTTCTCATTCAAGCCTTTAATCGCACCGGCCACAATCCCAATAGAAGAGAAGTTAGCAAAAGAAACCAAGAATACCGACAAAATACCTTGTGAACGAGGAGAAAGTTCTGTCGCAATGGATTGTAAGCTGTGCATTGCCACAAATTCGTTAGCAACCAATTTGGTTGCCATGACGCTACCAACCCGTAATGCTTCATCTGTCGGAATCCCAATCACCCAAGCAAATGGATAAAATACGTAGCCGAGCATTTCCTGAAAGTCCTTCTCAAACACCATGCTGAACAGCGCATTAATAGCAGCAATCAGGGCAATGAAACCAATCAACATCGCAGCCACAATGAGAGCCACCTTGAAACCCGCCAAAATATATTCACCTAACATTTCGAAAAAACTTTGGCCTTCATGGAGATTGCTCATCTGAATATCCTCTTCGCTATCAACAGCATACGGATTAATCAGCGATAGGATGATAAAGGTACTGAACATATTAAGCACCAATGCCGCTACAACATATTTAGGCGCTAAAATTTGCATGTAAGCCCCAACGATCGACATAGAAACCGTTGACATTGCAGTCGCAGCCATCGTGTACATGCGACGCTCAGACATTTTTCCCAGTACGTCTTTATAAGCAATAAAGTTTTCAGACTGCCCAAGTATCAGAGAACTGACCGCGTTAAATGATTCCAGTTTACCCATACCGTTGACTTTAGACAGCAGAGTACCAATAACCCGGATGATGATTGGCAATAGTTTTATATGCTGCAAAATACCAATCAGCGCAGAAATAAAGATAATCGGACACAATACATTCAAAAAGAAGAATGCCAGTTTTGCATCCATCATGCCGCCAAAAATGAACTCAGTCCCTTCACCCGCATATTTCAGTAAATGCTCAAATAAACCAGCAAATCTCATGACAAATTCCTGACCAATACCTGAATTCAGGAAAAACCAAGCCAAGATAAGTTCAATAACAAGCAATTGAATAACATAGCGAGGACGAATACTTTTACGGTCATTACTTGCCAAAATAGCAAGGCCGCCAATGACAATCAAAGCTAAGAAGAAATGCAGGATCTGAGACATATCACACTCCAAACACGATAGAAAGCGAGTTTTTATAAACGCATTCTATGCAATAAAAGGCGATCAAATAAGGATATACCCGTCATCTTTCAAGTCGCCTCTTTGTTGGCTGCACTCGCTTACCCCGGTCACATAGTTATCTATCTCCCGGGGATTCACTCCCTTGCCGTCGCGATGCATCTTGAAATCTATAGGGTATAGATATCACATTAGACTGAAATAATTCTTACTGTAAATCTTTACTTAATGTGTCTGATCACATTTTTAGCTGAATCGTATAAGATAAGCTTTAAAAACATCTTATCGCGTATGACTGATTATTGAGAAAAACCCTCAATAATCAGTATGTAAACAAAAAAGTTATTCACCCAATAAACGGATCATTTCTTCTTCATCAATAACCGAAATATTCAACTCATTAGCTTTAGCTAATTTTGAACCGGCAGCTTCACCCGCAATCACCAAATCCGTTTTCTTAGAAACGCTGCCCGTCACTTTTGCCCCAAGTGCAACAAGTTTAGCTTTGGCTTCATCTCTGGATAACTGATGCAATGACCCTGTGAGCACAACTGTTTTACCCGAAAATGGGCTGTCAATTTTCTCAGCTTTTGTTACGACAACCGGTTCCCAGTTGATACCGATATTATCAATCAGATCGTTAATGACTGTTTGGTTATGGGGTTCATGGAAGAAGTTAACAACATGTTTTGCCACCACTTCGCCAACATCTTGAACCTCTTTCAATGCTTCCTCATCAGCAGAACGTAATTTATCCAGTTCGCCAAAGTGAGCAGCCAAATTAGCAGCGGTCGCTTCCCCAACTTCACGGATACCCAACGCATAAAGGAAACGGGCAAAGGTGGTTTCTTTCGCTTTTTCCAACGCATCTACCACATTCTGGGCAGATTTCGGTCCCATGCGATCAAGCCCAGTCAACTTGCCTGCCGTCAGCCTGAAAAGATCGGCCGGGGTTTCGACATACTCTTTATCCACCAGCTGATCGATAATCTTTTCTCCCATGCCGTCAACATCCATCGCCCGACGGGAAACAAAATGCCTAAGTGCCTCTTTACGCTGAGCGCCACACACCAATCCTCCCGTACAACGCGCTACAGCCTCCCCTTCAATCCTTTCAATATCTGCCCCACATACCGGGCAATGTTCAGGGAAAACAACTTCATTACTGCCCTGCGGCCTTCTCTCTTCTAAAACACCGACAACTTGTGGAATCACATCTCCAGCACGGCGGATAATAACCGTATCGCCAATCCGCAAACCTAAACGTTCAATCTCATCCGCATTGTGCAATGTTGCATTACTGACAATGACACCAGAGACCTGTACTGGCTCCAGACGTGCTACCGGTGTGATTGCGCCAGTACGGCCAACCTGAAACTCAACATCACGAACAATTGTCATTTGCTCTTGAGCGGGAAACTTGAACGCCGTTGCCCAACGTGGCGCACGAGCGACAAAGCCTAATGTTTCCTGTAATTCCAGCGAATTAACTTTGACAACGACACCATCGATATCAAACCCCAATGCGGAACGCTGGTTTACGATATCATGATAAAAATCAATAACCTGTTGACTATCGGTACAAACTTTAACTTTATCGCTGACCGGCAATCCCCATTTCTTAAATTGTATCAATCGCTCGTAGTGACTGGCTGGTAATTCTCCCCCCTCCAATACGCCAACACCATAACAGAAGAAAGCCAATGGGCGTTTAGCCGTAATACGGGGATCGAGCTGACGCAACGAGCCAGCCGCCGCATTACGTGGGTTAGCAAATACTTTTGCCCCCGTGCGACGCGCCTCCTCATTCAGTTTCTCAAACCCTTTTTGCGGCATGAAAACTTCACCGCGAATTTCAATACGCGCTGGAATATTTTCGCCGAATAGACGCAGGGGAATTGCACAGAT
Source organism: Photorhabdus aegyptia (assembly GCF_000612035.1). Classification (NCBI taxonomy): domain Bacteria; kingdom Pseudomonadati; phylum Pseudomonadota; class Gammaproteobacteria; order Enterobacterales; family Morganellaceae; genus Photorhabdus; species Photorhabdus aegyptia. Next base: position 15,481 of record NZ_JFGV01000081.1, read on the forward strand.
AGTCCGTATATTTGATGTAATATTTTCCCCGGTTGTACCATCACCGCGGGTTGCAGCCCGTACCAACTCACCATGTTCATACAACAGGCTGACCGCCAAACCATCCAGTTTCAGCTCACAGCACACCACTAAATCCTGAGTCTCTTTCAGACGGTCACGCACCCGCTTATCAAACGCCAGATAACTCTCTTCATCAAATACGTTATCCAGTGACAACATCGGAATTTCATGGCGGACTTGTTCAAAAGCCGTCAGAGGAGCAGCCCCAACCCGCTGCGTTGGTGAATCTGATGTAATCAACTCAGGATACTGTCCTTCAAGATCCTTCAATTCCTGCATTAACCGATCATATTCCGCATCAGGGATCTCTGGCGCATCCATGACGTGATACAGATATTCATGATGACGCAGTGTTGTTCTGAGCTTTTCTATTTGTTGAGCCGTTGATTTCATGATTTATAACCAGCGATAAAAAGCCCCCGGCTGGCGGAGGCTTGAACATTCGATAATTGATTATACCTGAACACCAAGTGTGCTGCGAATACGCGCTTTATACAATTCGATTTTTTGCGGTGTTAGCATTTTTCGCTCATCATCAAGCACCACGCCCCCAACATCAGAGGCAATACGCTGAGCTGCCTGTAACATCAGTTTAAAATTCTGATTAGATTCTCCGTAAGAAGGGACTACCATAAACATGGAAATCCCCGGAGTTGTAAAATCAGCCATTGTTTCAGGATTAAATGAACCCGGTTTCACCATATTTGCCAAACTAAACAGTACCGGGCCACTACCTGATGGGTTCACGTGACGGTGAAAAATCTGCATTTCCCCAAACTGGAAGCCAGATTGCAGAATACTTTGCAGCAAGGGTTCACCATTCAATGCTTGGCCGTGATGTGCTGCTACGTGAAGAACCAAAACGATTTCTTTCACCTTGGTCTGAGTTTCTTTTTCGCCAACCGCTTCTTGAAACTTTTCTTCAATCGCAGATCTGTTTTTTTCAGGCTCACTCTGCTCTTCGAATTCAAACAGACCGAGTTGGGGTTCCTGCTCTTCTATGACTGCTTTTCTCGCTGTCGTCTCAGGCTGATGACCCGTCAGCAACGGATCATCGCTTTCTTCAAGCGTTGCAGCATCAATTTCAGTCAACTTTTGCTGACGGCACTCGATAGCTGGCTCAGCTTTATACTCCTGATGAGATTTCACCTGTTTATGGGCATAAGGCTTTTGCTGATTGCCGAACGCTTCATCGTCACTGTCATCGACGAAACTGTTCTGACGATCATGTTTATGACGTTTGACTGGGCGATCACGAAAAAGCGAAGAACGCTCTTTACGGCTGGTCCACAACCCATGTAACAGCAAAGCTATTATTGCTATCGCACCAACAATGATTAATATCAGACGCAAATCCTGCATCATTGCTATCTCTGTTGTTTAATTAAGTATGCCACCACGGCGGAATATTTTCTGTATTAACTGTATTTGTCAAATAACACAAGTGCAAGCTTATACACACTTTTCTTATCAGAAAGATGCCTAATAAGCCCCTTTTGCGTTCTTTTTATACAGAACAATACTAGTCAGTCGAAAATCCTACCTATATGATAGCGTTTCAATCACACAGGAGAGAATAGGAAGTATGCTGAATTTGACAAAATTGCCCAAAAATTTGAGCGGCTTTCAGTATTTGATGCAAGGTTGCAAATTAATTACTCGACCAGGCATTAAAAGATTTGTCCTATTGCCTTTGTTGGCAAATATTTTGTTTCTCGGCGGTTCATTTTGGTGGCTCTATCAGAAACTGGAGAACTGGATCCCTTGGATAGTGAGCAAAGTACCGGATTGGATGCAATGGCTCAGTTATATTTTATGGCCGATGGCCGTGCTCTCTGTTTTGCTGATTTTTACTTACTTATTCAGCACAATAGCGAATTTTATCGCAGCGCCATTCAATGGTCTGCTAGCAGAAAAATTGGAAGCGGATTTAACAGGAATCCCCGCACCGGATACCGGCGTTATAGCACTCTTCAAAGATGTTCCACGTATCCTAAAACGGGAATTAACCAAGCTGTGCTACTATATTCCACGCGCTCTGGTCTTATTGTTACTCTATTTTATTCCTGTTATCGGGCAAACTGTCGCGCCTGTGCTCTGGTTTATTTTCAGTGCCTGGATGCTATCAATTCAGTATTGTGATTATCCCTTTGATAACCACAAAGTCAGTTTTCCAACAATGCGTAGCGCTCTTCGCCAAAACAAAATAATTAATCTGCAATTTGGCGCAACAGTGAGTATTTTAACCATGATACCCATTGTCAATTTGGTGATTATGCCTATTGCCGTATGCGCGGCGACAGCAATGTGGGTCGATCGCTATCGAGATCAACACGCCCCGCGTATTATGCCATGATATTCATTTAAGTTATTCTTTTAGACAATAAAAATATATTTAAGTTATATTTCCATTAACCGGTTGTTGGCGTATTGTTGACCGGATATCACTAAAGGGAGTTGAAAGACGAGTATGAGTAAAATTTACGAAGATAATTCTTTGACTATTGGTCGTACCCCGTTAATTCGCCTAAAACACTTTGGCAATGGGCGTATTCTGGCAAAAGTAGAATCCCGTAACCCAAGTTTTAGTGTAAAATGTCGCATTGGTTCCAACATGATTTGGGATGCTGAAAAACGCGGTATCCTAAAACCGGGACAAGAATTAATAGAACCCACCAGTGGTAACACTGGAATAGCGCTTGCGTATGTCGCCGCCGCTCGGGACTATAAATTAACGCTGACAATGCCAGAAACCATGAGTATTGAACGCCGCAAGCTCTTGAAAGCATTGGGTGCTCAGTTGATACTGACGGAAGGCGCTAAAGGTATGAAAGGCGCCATTGAGAAAGCTAACGAGATTAAAGCTAGCGATCCCGACCGCTACATTATCCTGCAACAGTTCAGTAATCCGGCTAACCCGGAAATCCATGAAAAAACTACAGGCCCGGAAATCTGGGAGGATACAGACGGTGAAGTGGATGCATTTGTTTCCGGTGTAGGAACCGGCGGTACACTAACAGGCGTTACCCGTTACCTGAAACACACCAAAGGTAAAAATGTCACCGCGGTTGCCGTAGAACCCGAAGAATCACCCGTCATCAGCCAGACTCTGGCCGGTGAAGAAGTGAAACCGGGCCCTCATAAGATTCAAGGTATTGGTGCGGGTTTTATTCCAGATAACCTTGATTTGAAACTGGTTGATCGCGTTTTCAAAATCAGCAGCGAGGAAGCAATTAAAACCGCACGTGAAATCATGGTGAAAGAGGGCATTCTGGTAGGTATTTCCTCTGGTGCCGCCGTTGCAGCAGCGGTAAAACTTTCTCAGGAACCGGAATATAAAGACAAAAATATCGTTGTCATTCTGGCTTCATCAGGTGAACGCTATTTAAGCAGCCCACTGTTTACTGACTTGTCTGATGAATAAAAGTTTTTAAGTAAGTTACTTAGATTTATTGATAAAAAAGCACCTAAATGGTGCTTTTTCTGTGTGGTAGATCAAACTTTTTCACTTTGCCAGATGATTTCTTACAATGGGTCTAGTATTTAACCAATAATAATTATTTCGATGCTCGAAATTAATTAACAGGAGTAGTAGTTTCAGTTAAGTAGTTCCGCGATCTATCTTTACTTCAAACTATCAATCAGAAGCATCGGAAAGAACAATTTTTTTGATAATGAATAAAAATTTTTATTACATTATCAACCTGAGAGTCTATCTCAGTAGACGTCGTTAATGCTGTTTATTCTTACCAGTAAAAGTAAATACAGACAGCACACATGGCCCGGAAGTTATGGGTCGTACTAAAGAGCGTTCAGAGGCTATTTAGCGCTTTTGCCAGAACATTACTCAGTTCGCTCTTTAGGTAAATAAAATCGTCTTACATGGGATAGGCAGTGAATAAACACTCAAGTTAAAATTTGTCCATTACAAATTCTTAACTTACATAGCAAAAATCTAAGTTATTGAGGAAACGTTATGTTCCAGCAAGAAGTCACTATTACTGCGCCAAATGGCCTACACACCCGTCCCGCGGCACAGTTTGTTAAAGAAGCCAAAAGTTTCTCCTCCGATATTACACTGACTTCCGGTGGTAAAACTGCCAGTGCCAAAAGCCTGTTTAAGCTACAAACTTTGGGACTTACTCAAGGCACTGTAGTGACTATTTCTGCTGAAGGCGAAGATGAGCAAAGAGCAATCGAGCATCTGGTTAAATTGATGGCAGAACTGGAATAATTTTCCATTGACCGCAAAGCCAGTCAAGATTCAGAGATTGTGAATAGACAGGTATTCACTTAGCCATTCCTCATCCCTGGATAAACTTTTATCTGGGGATGTCAGTTTAAATGCATGTCCTAAAACAGCAAACCATCTGCGGGCTGGCTCTTTAAAGAATAATTATTAGTAGTTAGGTAACATCATGATTTCAGGCATATTAGTATCACCAGGCATCGCTTTCGGTAAAGCACTATTACTGAAAGAAGACCCAATTATTGTCAATCAGAAAAAAATCAGTCAAGAGCAAGTCGAACAAGAAATTTTCCATTTCAAGCAAGGCCGTGAAAAAGCTTCATCCCAGCTAGAAATCATCAAGAATATAGCCGCAAAAAACCTCGGAGAAGAAAAAGCTGAAATCTTCGAAGGACATATCATGCTATTGGAAGATGAAGAACTTGAGCAAGAAATTATTTCGTTAATCAAAAACGATTTCAGAACTGCGGATGCCGCAGTCTATTCCGTTATTGAAACTCAGGCCCAAGCCCTTGAAGAATTGGATGATGAATACCTGAAAGAACGTGCCACAGACGTGCGTGATATCGGTAAGCGCTTGCTGAAAAACATTCTGGGTATGCCCATTGTTGATCTTGGCTCAATTTCAGAGGAAGTCATTCTGGTTGCCAACGACCTGACTCCATCGGAAACCGCACAACTTAATCTGGAAAAAGTACTCGGTTTTATTACCGATTTAGGTGGCCGAACTTCCCACACGTCAATCATGGCGCGCTCTCTTGAACTGCCAGCGATCGTCGGTACCACCCAAGCGACAACAACCATCCAGAATGGCGATTATCTAATCCTGGACGCGGTAAATAATCACATTTATATCAATCCATCTGATGCGGAAATTGAACAGCTAAAAAAGACCAAAAACGAATATCTGGCGGAAAAAACTGAACTTGCAAAGTTGAAAGATCTCCCGGCGATGACTCTTGATGGCCATCAGGTTGAAGTCTGTGCCAATATCGGTACCGTCCGTGATGTGATTGGCGCTGAGCGCAATGGCGCCGAAGGCGTCGGTTTATACCGTACAGAATTTCTGTTTATGGATCGTGATGCGCTGCCAACAGAAGAAGAACAATTCCAAGCTTATAAAGCTGTTGCCGAAGCAATGGGCAGTCAGGCGGTTATTATACGTACGATGGATATCGGTGGTGATAAAAATCTACCCTATATGAATCTGCCGAAAGAAGAGAATCCATTCCTTGGTTGGCGTGCAATTCGTATTTGCCTTGATCGAAAAGAGATCTTACATTCTCAGTTACGTGCTATCTTACGTGCATCTGCTTTCGGTAAACTACGCATTATGTTTCCAATGATTATTTCTGTAGAAGAAGTACAGGCACTGAAAGCAGAACTTGAATTGCTGAAAGGTCAGCTTCGCGAAGAAGGTAAAAAATTCGATGAAGCGATCGAAGTGGGGGTGATGGTAGAAACACCAGCTTCCGCAGTTATTGCTCATCACCTGGCAAAAGAAGTTGACTTTTTCAGTATTGGGACAAACGATCTAACTCAGTATACTCTTGCTGTAGACCGCGGTAACGAGTTGATTTCTCATCTTTACAACCCGATGCTACCAGCAGTATTGAGCCTGATTAAGCAAACCATCGATGCTTCACACGCTGAAGGTAAATGGACGGGGATGTGTGGCGAGCTTGCAGGTGATGAACGTGCTACATTGTTGCTATTAGGCATGGGGCTGGATGAGTTTAGTATGAGTGCGATTTCTATTCCCCGCATCAAGAAAATCATTCGTAATACGCGTTACGAAGATGCAAAAGCGTTAGCTGAGCAAGCCCTGTCTCAGTCTACCGCTCAGGGGTTGATAGAATTGGTTGATACCTTCATCAAAGAAAAAACACTTTGCTAACAATATCGGTTAAAACGCGGTCCAGTATAAACAATTAGGAGAAGATTCATGGGTCTGTTTGATAAACTGAAATCTCTAGTTTCAGATGATAAAAAAAACAGCGGCACTATTGAAATTATCGCACCTTTATCTGGTGAGATTGTCAATATTGAAGATGTTCCAGATGTTGTTTTCGCCGAGAAAATTGTGGGCGACGGTATCGCTATAAAGCCCGCTGGCAATAAAATAGTCGCACCAGTTGATGGAACAATCGGTAAAATATTTGAAACCAACCATGCATTTTCTATCGAATCGGACAGCGGTATTGAGCTATTTGTCCATTTTGGTATTGATACGGTTGAACTTAAAGGCGAAGGCTTTAAGCGTATTGCTGAAGAAGGTCAGCGTGTACAAAAAGGTGATTTAGTTTTGGAGTTCGATCTTAAACTCCTTGAAGAAAGAGCAAAATCGACCCTGACACCTGTTGTTATTTCCAACATGGATGAGATTAAAGAGTTATCCAAGTTGAGTGGTTCTGTCACTGTTGGTGAAACCCCCATTATGCGGATTAAAAAGTAGCAACATTTAACTGTCACAATACCATTTTCATCTTAAAAAACGGCCGACAATCACGGCTGTTTTTTTT
>NZ_JFGV01000080.1:0-22744 GCF_000612035.1 Photorhabdus aegyptia
CGCCTGTACGCCGACACCGAGGGGCCTGCCCTCATCTCTTGTGTTGCATAGCTGCACGGGGACTTACGTCCCCAGTGCATGCCTTCGTGGCACACAATCATCAGCATAACGCGTGTACGTTATACCCAAATTTTGGCATCCCTCGTTCATCTGACGATCAAATTCATAAAGACAGAAGTTTGATATTGCTGGCGATGACGGTGCGCCTACACTCAATATCAACCTGTTCTTGCTACGCTTTACAGGTTGCCAGAAAAGAATGCGCTCAACATAGGGCTTATCTTGGGTTGAGAATCGAGGAACCTGTTCTGAAGACATTTCAATGCACCGCCAAAAAATCGCTGGGGTGATTGAATTAAAAAAATCTTCAAGATCAGTTTTTAAAAGGTACTGGTTATTCGCGTGCGCGGAAGCATTATCACGTATGCTCTTTCCTTTCCTGTATGCTATAGATGATTCATGCACAGGGAAAAGATAAAGTTGCATAAATGCACGCTGAAACTCTTTCAGCCCCTTAGCTGGTTGCGCGATTATCCTGAACCCAGTGGTACGCTTGGGAATTCTGTAAACTTTGTACTTTCTCGGAGCATTTTCCAGAAACAACCTTACATCCGATTCACTCTGGTGTAATAACGTAGCTAATCCACTAATAACCGACATAACTTTACCTGTAAAAAGCCCGGCGATTAGGTTCTGCCGGGCTCGGCTCTTTACTGGAGGAAGCGAAAGTGTCGCAACCTGAAGGAGGAACGAGGGAACGAGTTCAGGTTGCGACACTTTCGCAACCCTTAATGCGTTCAATAAGTTAGAGTCTGGCTAATCACCCGACTAGACGTAAGACGTCCAACGCTAAAGAGTTTTTCAAGCTTATCTCACTCAGCCGCACTTAACAACTTTGTCTTAATCATGCGATTCAACGTGTTAACTGTATGTTGTCGCTGCATTTACACCGACAATAACACCGAACTTGAGTATTTCAGAAGGATGAAGAGAGAGTTGCTCTCATCTGTCGCTCAACTGCATCTTTTGACCATAATCCTGATTCAACCAAAGCACTACAAGCCATCGCTCTAAAACCATGTCCACAAACTTCCGTTTTAGTGTCATAACCTATCGTCCTTAAAGCAGCATTTATTGTGTTCTCACTCATTGGCTTATTTGGATTATGATCGCCCGGAAAGATTAACTCATTATCTCCAGATAATTTTTTTATCTGTTTCAGTAATTCAAGAGCTTGGTGAGATAAAGGTACAAGATGTACCGTTCGCATCTTCGAACCTCTATGAGAATGTTTAACACCATCAATAGGCTCTCTTTCTGCTGGAATTGTCCACAGTGCTTTATCCAGATCAACTTCTCTCCAGCGTGCAAAGCGGAGTTCACTGGAACGAATAAATATATATAGAGTCAGTCGGACAGCTAAAATAGTTAAGTGGCGTCCTTTATAATGTTCAAGACGAGTAAGAAAATCGGGTAGTCTTTCAAGAGGAAGAGCAGGACGATGAGTTGATTTACGTGTCGCCAACGCACCTTTGAGATCTTGAGCAGGATTGCGAGCGATCAAGCCATTTTGTACCGCATAGCGCATAATAGCAGTAATCCTTTGTTGTTATCTGGAAGCGAGTTCCAATCGGCCACTGCTTTCTATCTCTTTGAAAGGTGCCAACAGATCTTTGACTTCTAAAGTTGCAATACTTTTATTCCCAATCGCAGGGAAAACATTACGTCGGAGATCACCCAGTACTCGTTCTGAATGCATTGTTGACCAACGCTTATTACTACTGTGCCAATCTCTAGCCACTTTTTCAAAAGTTAAGGTTTCAGCAATCGCTTCTTGTTTTTCTACTTCTCTTTTTTTACTGGGATTGATGCCATTGCGAATCATTATCTTAATACTATCGCGTTGCTCTCTAGCTTTCCCCAGTGTTACTTGAGGATATACACCTAAAGCAATCCGGCTTTCTTTACCCGTAAACCGATATTTCAGATACCAGCGTTTTGAGCCACTAGGTTTAATGAGCAGATACAAACCTTGTACATCAGTAAGTTTGTATTCTTTTTCACGGGGCTTTGCCGCACGAGCTTCCATGTCTGTTAAAGCCATAATTTGGGGGTCAACTCATTATCGAAAAGAACTGCCCCCCAATTTGACCCCCAAATATCATGGATGTCAACGGATACGAATGGACAATTATAGACTCAAAAGCTAAGTAATTTATTGTTTTTTCAGGTAGTTACGGAAGTTTATGGATGTCTTTGGAAAGTCAAATGGTGCCGAAGGCCGGACTCGAACCGGCACACCCGAAGGCGGTTGATTTTGAATCAACTGCGTCTACCGATTTCGCCACTTCGGCACTGAAGTAGTATGCGGAAAACGAGGGCCATTATACCTGTCAGCGATCTGTTAGCAACTGTTATCCTTCTAACTTTGGTTTAAGTGTTGAAAAAAAGATCAAACCCATCTCTCAACACAAATGTATGTTCAATTACTGAACATAAAAGCTCTAAATAAACACACACAGCAATATCTTTTCCACCTGAAATAGCTCCTTCTCTACAATAACAGAGAAAAAACAACTCCCCCCGAGACAGTTTTTACAATCATCGTTAGCCGAACCACCTGACGCTGATAGACAACCTATAATCAACTTATATAATCTCAGCATGATAATTCACTATGAGGTAAATGGTTATGACGATTATTAGCTGGATTGGCGCCGGGATCTTTTTGGGCATTGTCATTGGTGCGTTGATGGCATTGTTTAAAAAGAATAAGTAGCCGTTGCTGGTTTCTCTATCCTGTTCCTGTATTCACCGGAAGTATGCCTGATTGGTCAATTCAAAATGAATAAACAGTTTTTTAAGATCTTCTCTGTTTCTACCATGATGTTGGCTCTCGCAGCCTGTTCTTCTTCTGATAAAATATATTCGGCAAAGTTTCTGCAACCGAAGAAACAACCATTGAAATGGGAAGTGTTCGAAGGAAATGCGAGAACTAAAAAGCTGGCTTCACAGTTGGTTGATCAGTATGCACAGGATATTTTCAACGGCAGCAATGCGCAAGGCATGGCGATGGTGGTGATTGATAATAATCAGACGGTTTACCGCAGTTTCGGTGAAACCCGTCCGGGAAGCGGCATCCGTCCGAAACCCGATTCAATCATTCGTATTGCCTCGCTAACTAAGTTGATGACCAGTGAAATTATGATCAAGCTCGAAGAGGATGAGGTTCTGCGCTCCACCGATCCGTTGCAGGATTATGGTTATTATGGTGTGAAAGTACCCCTGTATAGCCCTCTTCAACCTATCCGGTTATTCCACCTGGCAAGCCATACCAGTGGTTTACCTCGTGAGCAACCGGGAGGTAGATGGGGGCGTCCTGTTTTTGTCTGGCCTACACAAGCCAACCGCTGGACTTGGTTAAAGACAGCTCAATTAGACTCCGCACCAGGCACAACAGCATCTTATTCCAATCTGGCTTATGATTTATTGGCAGATGCGCTCTCTAAGGCTACAGGTAAGCCATACACCCGTTTGTTATACGATAAGATCACCGGCCCTTATTACATGAAAGACACTACACTGACACCAAACCGTTCTCAGTGTGCTCGTTTGATGGAAAGTTATAAGCCGAGTCCGTGTCTTAATACGATTGCTGCGGCAGGTAGTGGTGGAATCTATTCAACGCCAAAAGATATGCAACGTTGGATGCAACAATTTTTATCATCAGACAGTCAGTTACGTAAACAAACCGCCAGCCGCGAACAAGGTATTTATTTTAAGCGTTCCTCTCTGGCTTCAATTAAAGGGATGGATGTTGCCGGTCAGGCCGATGGCGTTGGCCTTGGATGGGTTTATATGAACGGCCGTGGTGATGTACCGGGTATTTATCAGAAAACCGGCGGCGGCGGTGGGTTCAATACGTATATGGCAATGATCCCCGAACAAAATATCGGCGTGTTTGTGGTGATCACTCGTAAACAACATAGCCAGTTCAGTAGCGTAACAACGGGGGTTAATCAACTGGTAACTGCATTGTCGAGGAATCACCACCAAGCTTGAGCCTTTTACATCTTAAAATCGAGATGCCCAAGATAGGGTTTCTTAGCCAAAAACCCTATCTCTATGGTTCCTCGATTTTTAAAAACTACTGTCTCTTAAGGAGTAAATAAATACTCACAATAAGGAACAATAAACTCGGTAATAGTGCCGCTAAAACCGCTGGCATGTTGTACACCAGGCTCAGTGGGCCAAAGATCTCATTAAGTACATAAAATAGGAAGCCAAAGGTTATCCCCGTTACTATCCTCACTCCCATCGGCACGCTACGCAGTGGCCCGAAGATGAATGAGAGTGCCATCAACATCATGACTGCAACTGAAAGTGGGGCAAATATCTTTTTCCACATATTCAGTTGATAACGTCCTGATTCCTGCTCACTCTGCTTAAGGTACTTGATGTACTGATATAAACCACTAATGGAAAGTGCTTCAGGCTCCAGCGCTACCACATTTAACTGTTCTGGCGTCAGGAGAATTTTCCAGTCAGCGGAAATACGTTGTGAGCCAGTGATTTTTTTGCTGTCTGTCAGATCAGATTCTTCCACCTGAGAAAGCTTCCACAGGTCGCTATCTTCATCATAAACCGCACTGGCGGCATACTTTACAGAGAGTAGTTTTTTATCATCACTAAAATGGTAGATATTGACGCCTTTAATCTCTGTATCACTCACAATCCGCTGGATGTAGATAAAATCGTCCCCATCTTTCGCCCACATACCTTTAGTTGTTGAAACCAGAGAACCACCAAGCATCTTCTGAGCCCGGTAATTACGCGCCATCTGTTCACCTTGTGGCGCGACCCATTCACCAATAACCATTGTCAGGATCACCAACGGAATAGCCGTTTTCATCACTGAACCAGCAATTTGCATACGGGTAAATCCAGCAGCCTGCATGACCACCAACTCACTACGGGTTGCCAGCGTACCAAGTCCCAATAAAGCGCCAAGCAAAGCGGCCATCGGGAAGAATATCTGAATATCTTTCGGTACACTTAACAAAGCATAAAGACCCGCGGAAATAGTAGTATATTCCCCCTGCCCCACTTTTCTTAGCTGATCAACAAACTTAATAATGCCGGAAAGTGATACCAGCATAAACAGCGTCATCAGAATAGTCTGTAGAATAGTCCGCCCGATATAACGATCCAATACACCAAACATCAGGCTACTCCTCTGTCTTTGAAACGCGCCCGAATCCTACGCATCGGCAAGGTATCCCAAATGTTGAGAACCAACGCCAGCGTCAAATAAGCTCCGTTAACTAACCACATCCAGATAAGGGGGTCCAATTTGCCTTTGCTACCGTTAGAACGCAGGGAACTTTGTAGTAAGAAGAAAATGAGATATAGCAGCATCGCTGGCAACATACTGAGTACCCGACCTTGACGAGGGTTTACCACACTCAAAGGTACAACCATCATGGCCATAATCAGTACCGAAAGCACCAGAGTCAGACGCCAATGGAACTCTGCGCGGGAATCTTTATCATCATCCTGCCATAACTGAACAATAGACTTCTGTTCAACTTTATTACTATCTACGATTGATGTCTGATGCCCAACAATTGCTTGATAATCACGGAATTCAGTGATCCTAAAATTACGCAACATGGCAGTACCTTCATAACGGGTGCCATGATTAAGGATAACTACCTGTTTGCCATCAGGCCGCTCCACCATATGACCACCATCAGAGATCACCACGGAAGGACGCTGGTTATCAACGGGACGAAGTTGGGCAAGGAATACGTTTTCAAATTTATTGCCATGCACGTTGCCAATATAGAGCACCAAATTACCATCGTCGGAAGGTTTGAACCTCCCTTCCATGATCGCCGCTAAACTTGGATTAGCTTTAGCATCAGCCACCACATGTTCTTGATATTTCGAGGACCACGGCATGAGCCAAATGACATTCACTGCCGCTAACGCGGAAGTTAACAACGCCAGAATAAGCGCCGAAACCACCAGCACACGCTTGCCTAAGCCACACGCATGCATAACAGTTATTTCACTTTCAGTATAGAGTTTACTGAAAGTCATCAATACCCCAAGAAACAGACTCAGGGGCAAAATCAACTGCGCCATTTCAGGCACACCTAATCCTAATAAGGATAAAACTAAGTTTGCCGGGACGTCCCCTTCCACTGCGGCACCCAAAACTTCTACTAACTTTTGACAGAAAAAGATGAGTAAAAGGATAAAAAGTATCGCAACTTGGCTTTTCAGGGTTTCCCGTACTAGATATCTAATGATGATCACGCTTATTACGCCTGTGAAAACTTGTCTTTTTGCAGGAAAATCGCTAACTTCATTGTATATATACCATTTATTATGTGCATCAGTTTGGCTTCCTCACTGCTAAAATGATATCGAAGCATTCCATATTCAGGTTCCCAATCAGAACATACTTATATAGTTAGCTAAACAATAACAAATAGTGGGTTTAGCTTAACATAAATAGTTAATTTTCTATGGGGTAGATTAATGCGGAACGCTATATTTTAGCGATAGCATCCGTCTTTGTCTTTAAGATTCAGGAGAACGCATGGAGTTTAGTGTAAAAAGCGGTAGCCCGGAGAAACAACGTAGTGCATGTATCATTGTCGGCGTTTTCGAACCTCGTCGCCTTTCCTCTATCGCTGAACAACTCGATAAAATAAGTGACGGTTACATCAGTGCATTGCTGCGTCGCGGTGAACTAGAAGGCAAAGTTGGTCAATCACTGCTGCTGCATCATGTTCCCAATGTGTTATCTGAGCGTATTCTGCTTATCGGCTGTGGTAAAGAGCGCGAATTGGATGAACGCCAGTATAAACAGATTATTCAGAAAACTATCAATACCCTCAATGAAACGGGTTCAATGGAAGCAGTTTGCTTCTTAACAGAACTGCATGTTAAAGGCCGCAATAATTATTGGAAGGTACGCCAAGCGGTGGAAACAGCGAAAGAGTCTCTCTATGTTTTCAACCAGCTAAAAAGTAATAAAAATGAGTTGCGCCGCCCACTGCGTAAGATGGTTTTCAATGTTCCGACCCGTCGGGAGCTAACCAGCGGTGAACGTGCAATCCAACACGGCCTTGCCATTGCTGCCGGTATCAAAGCGACCAAAGATCTTGGTAATATGCCACCCAATATCTGTAATGCAGCTTATCTGGCTTCTCAGGCACGCCAGCTCGCAGATTCTGCCAATAGCCATATTACAACAAAAGTGATTGGTGAAGAGCAGATGAAAGAGCTAGGCATGCATGCCTACCTGGCGGTTGGTCAAGGCTCTCAGAATGAATCTCTGATGTCAGTCATGGAATATAAAGGCAGTTCTGATAAAAATGCCAAACCCATCATTCTGGTTGGCAAGGGCCTGACTTTTGACTCCGGCGGTATTTCAATCAAATCTGCTGGCGGCATGGATGAGATGAAATACGATATGTGTGGGGCGGCAACGGTTTATGGCGTAATGCGTGTGGTTTCTGAGCTACAATTACCGCTCAATGTCATCGGCGTCATGGCAGGCTGCGAGAATATGCCGGGAGGTCGCGCTTACCGACCTGGAGATATTTTAACCACCCTATCTGGTCAGACTGTCGAAGTACTCAACACCGATGCCGAAGGCCGTCTGGTTCTGTGCGATGCGTTAACTTACGTTGAACGTTTTGATCCAGAATTGGTCATTGATATCGCTACACTAACCGGGGCTTGCATAACGGCGCTTGGTAACCATTACAGTGGATTGTTATCCAACCATAATCCACTGGCCCATGAGTTACTCAATGCCTCAGAACAATCCGGTGATCGCGCATGGCGTCTGCCAATGACTGACGAGTTCCTCGAGCAAATCGATTCTAACTTTGCCGATCTGGCGAATACCGGCGGCAGTGCGGGTGGTGCGATTACCGCAGCCTGTTTCCTGTCTCGCTTCGCAACAAAATATCACTGGGCGCATCTGGATATCGCGGGTACGGCCTGGCGTTCAGGTAAAGCAAAAGGCGCAACAGGTCGCCCGGTTGCACTGCTGTCACAATTCCTGTTAAATCGGGCGGGAAGTGCCGGTATCAATAACGACGATTGATTTGATTCCTCTCTTAGTTTATCAAAAGGGCATTTAACAATGCCCTTTCTCCGTAACAGAGACATTATGAAAAGTGCCACGTTTTATTTACTGGAACAGCCATCACCTCAGGCAGATTTGCAAGCTCACGAATGGCTGGCATGTCAATTTGCGGCCGACCAATGGCGAGCAGGAAAACGGGTGCTAATTGCCTGTGAAAACCAGCTACAGGCAGAAAAGTTAGATGAAGCCTTATGGCAACGGGAGCCTCATCAGTTCGTCCCACATAATCTTGCTGGTGAAGGGCCAAGATATGGTGCGCCGGTTGAGTTATGTTGGCCGCAAAAACGGGGAAATGCCCCTCGTGATATCTTAATAAATCTGTTGCCGCAATTTGCAGACTTTGCCACCGCTTTCCATGAAGTGATAGACTTCGTTCCTATAGATGAAAATTTGAAACAGTTAGCGCGTGAACGATATAAATCATATCGCAGCGTCGGCTTTAATTTGACCACGGCAACGCCGCCAACATACTAAGTATCAAGATAAAATGGAAAAAACACCCGCAACTCAAACGCAAGCCGAGCCATCTCTCGATAAAACGTACAATCCTAAAGAAATTGAACAGCCTCTTTATAACCATTGGGAGAAAAGTGGTTACTTCAAGCCGAACGGCGATACCAGCCGTGAGAGTTTCTGTATTGTTATCCCGCCGCCAAACGTGACCGGCAGCCTACATATGGGCCATGCGTTTCAGCAAACCATTATGGATACCATGATCCGCTATCAGCGGATGCAGGGTAAAAATACGTTGTGGCAGTCCGGTACTGACCACGCAGGTATTGCTACTCAAATGGTGGTTGAACGCAAGATCGCAGCAGAAGAAGGCAAAACCCGCCACGATTATGGCCGTGATGCGTTTATCGATAAGATCTGGCAGTGGAAAGCAGAATCCGGCGGCACGATTACCAATCAGATGCGTCGTCTGGGTAACTCCGTTGACTGGGAGCGCGAGCGTTTCACTATGGATGAAGGTCTGTCCAACGCCGTAAAAGAAGCCTTTGTCCGTCTGTATCAAGAGAATCTCATTTATCGGGGGAAACGGCTGGTTAACTGGGACCCGAAATTGCACACTGCAATTTCCGATCTGGAAGTTGAGAACCGTGAAGTGAAAGGTTCTATGTGGCATCTGCGTTATCCATTGGCCGATGGTGTCACGACCGCAGAAGGGAAAGATTATCTGATCGTTGCAACTACCCGGCCTGAAACGATGTTAGGCGATACCGGCGTGGCAGTTAACCCGGAAGATCCGCGTTACAAGGATTTAATCGGCAAAGAGATTATTCTGCCATTGGTTAACCGCCGCATTCCTATTGTCGGTGATGAACACGCGGATATGGAAAAAGGTACCGGTTGCGTAAAAATTACACCTGCCCATGACTTCAATGACTATGAAGTCGGTAAGCGCCATGCCCTGCCGATGATCAATATCATGACCCTTGATGGCAACATCCGTCATGCAGCCGAAGTTTTCGATACCAATGGCGAAATTTCTGATGTTTACAGCTCTGATATTCCGGTTGAATACCAAGGCATGGAACGTTTTGCGGCTCGTAAAGCGATGGTTGCTGAGTTCGAAAGACTGGGCCTATTGGTTGAAATTAAACCTCATGATCTGACTGTTCCTTATGGCGACCGCGGCGGTGTGGTTATTGAACCCATGCTGACTGATCAATGGTATGTCCGTACCGCGCCTCTGGCGAAAGTGGCTATCGAAGCCGTTGAAAATGGCGATATCCAGTTTGTACCTAAGCAGTATGAAAATATGTATTACTCCTGGATGCGCGATATTCAGGATTGGTGTATCTCTCGCCAATTATGGTGGGGCCACCGTATTCCAGCATGGTATGACGCCAACGGTAATGTTTATGTTGGTCGCAGTGAAGAAGAAGTCCGCCGTGAAAACAATCTAGGCGCAGACATCGCTTTAAACCAGGATGAAGATGTACTGGATACCTGGTTCTCTTCCGGTTTATGGACTTTCTCTACCCTTGGTTGGCCTGAACAAACCGAGGCGCTGAAAACTTTCCACCCAACCGATGTGTTGGTGAGCGGTTTTGATATCATCTTTTTCTGGATTGCTCGCATGATCATGATGACCATGCATTTCATCAAAGATGAAAATGGCAAACCTCAGGTTCCCTTTAAGACTGTCTACATGACCGGTCTTATCCGGGATGAAGAAGGTCAGAAGATGTCCAAATCCAAAGGGAATGTCATTGACCCACTGGACATGGTTGACGGTATTTCTCTGGAAGATCTGCTAGAAAAACGTACCGGCAATATGATGCAGCCACAGTTGGCCGAAAAAATCCGCAAACGTACCGAGAAGCAGTTCCCGGCAGGTATCGAAGCGCATGGTACCGATGCCCTACGCTTTACGTTAGCAGCGCTGGCCTCAACAGGTCGTGATATCAACTGGGATATGAAGCGCCTGCAAGGTTACCGTAATTTCTGTAACAAATTGTGGAATGCCAGCCGCTTTGTTCTAATGAATACAGAAGGTCAGGATTGCGGCCAAAATGGCGGTGAAATGGCACTATCACTGGCTGATCGTTGGATTCTGGCTGAATTTAACCAGACAGTAAAAGCTTACCGTGAAGCACTGGATACATATCGTTTTGATATGGCGGCCAATATTCTTTATGAGTTCACTTGGAACCAGTTCTGTGACTGGTATCTGGAGCTCTCTAAACCGGCAATTAACAAAGGTTCAGAGGCAGAAGTTCGTGGCGCCCGTCATACTCTGATCGAAGTTCTGGAAGGATTATTGCGCCTGGCTCACCCAATTATTCCATTTATCACTGAAACCATCTGGCAACGGGTGAAAGTGGTTAAAGGAATTGAAGCAGATACCATTATGCTGCAACCATTCCCTGAATTTGATCTAGCGAAAACTGATGAGTTGGCGCTGAACGATTTGGAATGGATTAAGGACGCAATTATTGCAGTACGTAATATCCGTGCTGAAATGAATATCGCACCGGGTAAGCCACTGGAAGTTCTGCTACGTAATGCCGATGCTGATGCACAACGCCGTGTAGCGGAAAACCTGAATTTTATTCAGGCAATGGGTCGCTTATCTTCCGTCACGCTTCTTTCTGCGGGTGAAGAAGCGCCGATTTCTGTCACTAAACTGATTAATGGCGCAGAAGTATTAATTCCAATGGCTGGCTTAGTGGATAAAGAGGCCGAACTAAGCCGTTTGAATAAAGAGATTGAGAAACTGGATAAAGAGATTGGCAGCATTGAAGGCAAGCTGTCAAATGAAGGTTTCGTCAGCCGTGCGCCCGAAGCTGTTGTCGCCAAAGAGCGTGAACGTCTGGCAAGCTGCAATACATCAAAAGAGAAGCTGCTGGCTCAGAAAGAAACGATTGCCGCGTTGTAATCTTTTCAAAAAGTAAATTCTCACCAAAGCCACTGCAATTCATTGTCAGTGGCTTTTTAATTTAAATAGTAAACGATAAAATTAATAATAAGATGTAAATTGAATCCATTCTATATCAATACCATCAAGAACATTGAAAATAACCATACCTATTTCCTTAACATGAGTGAATATTAATTTTTAAATTTATATATCTGAAATGACAATATTATATAATTTTATTTTATATATAAATCATTATAGTTAGCATATTATAGAGAGAGTAAAATCATATAAATACATTATTACACGCAAAAAGGTAAACAATAATGAAATTTTAGTCTAATTTAATATTCAATTATTTATTATTATGAATAATTTATTTCATTAAGCACTATCAAGGTAGCAATAAATTAATTTACTCATTTATAACAACCCGGAGAAATAGAATGAGAACAATTCTTACCCTATTATTGGCAAGTACTATCCAATTTGGCCTCGTACATTCCGCTAATGCAGAATCAACCCTTGATAAGATTAAATCCACCGGCACATTCAGAATAGCGACGGAAGGAGCTTATCCACCATTCACTTATCACGATGCCTCCGGTACTTTAACTGGCTTCGACGTCGACATTGGCCGTGAAATTGCACGCCGATTGAATGTCAAACCAACATTTATTGAGGGAAAATGGGACGGACTGATTGCCGGGTTAGATGCGGGACGTTCTGATGCAGTAATTAACCAAATTGCGATTACACCTGAGCGCAAGAAAAAATATGACTTCTCCATCCCCTATATCACATCGCAAGCGGTACTTATCATTAATAAAGATAACAATAACATAAGAACATTCAGCGATTTACAAGGCAAAACCTCAGCACATACTTTAACCAACAACTTCGCTCAAATAGCCAGAGATAACGGCGCAGAAATTATCGGCACGAATGGATTTAGTCAGGAAATCGAATTGGTTAGTACCGGCAGAGCCGATGCCACGATTAATGATAATCTATCTTATCTGGACTATAAGAAGCACAAACCAAACGCACCAGTAAAAATTGTCGCAACGAGCCCCAATGCAGGGCAGACAGCCGTTTTACTTCGTCAGGGAGAGTCAGAACTCAAAATTGCTATTGATAAAGCAATAACTGACATCAAAGCCGATGGTACCTATCAGCGTATCTGGGCTAACTATTTTGGTGATAATCCTTCCGAATAAGTGCAATATTCCCTTAACAGTTCCCTGGAAGTTAAAGACAAACTCTGTCCAGGGGACTTTATTATTAACCTTGTTGAATTAAGTAATTAGAAAATATTTTAACCAAACATTAGATATATTGATTTATATAAATCACTCTATATATCTAAAATGACAATATGATATAACTATATCTTATATATGTAAGTTGACAGCTTGCCATATGATATTTAAAAAAATCACTATAAATATATATACCCTATGGATTTCAAGATGCATCGCAACGGCAAAGCAGCGAATCCTTGGGAGCATAGATAACAATGTGACCGGGGTGAGTGAGTGCAGCCAACAAAGAGGCAACTTGAAAGATGACGGGTATAGTTATTACACACAATAGGGAAAATATATGGAACCCTCCTGGTTCAATTTAGTACTCGATTCTTTTTGGCCTATGCTTTATGCGGGCTTTACTTTCACTATTCCACTAACTCTCATTACTTTTACTCTCGGTATCATACTGGGTTTTATCGTAGCGCTTATCCGGCTTTATGGGCCAAAACCGCTTATTGCCGTCGCCAAATTCTACGTCTGGTTGATCCGTGGCACGCCGTTGCTGGTACAACTGTTTCTTATTTTTTACGCCTTACCTAGCGTCGGCATTACGTTAGGCGCATTCACCTCAGCGGTGATTGGTTTCACTTTGAATATTGGCGCCTATACTTCCGAGGTAATTCGCGCTACTTTATTGTCTGTACCAAAAGGGCAATGGGAAGCGGCTTATTCTATCGGTATGAGCTGGACACAATCATTACGTCGGATCATTCTACCTCAAGCCGCAAGAATCGCGATTCCACCACTCTCAAACACATTTATTTCACTGGTGAAAGATACTTCACTGGCCTCAGTTATCACCGTACCGGAGCTTTTCCTTGCCGCACAACGTATTGCTGCGGTGACTTATCAACCTCTCATTCTTTATACTGAGGCGGCAATACTTTATCTGATAATCAGTTCAGTGTTGTCATCACTACAAGCCCGTCTGGAAAAGAAGTTTTCGCAAAAGAGCGACACACAGGAATTAAAAGATGATCCAACTCTCCGGCATTGAAAAAAGTTTTGACGGGCACAAGGTCCTGAAAAAAATCGATCTCACCATTGAGGAAGGCAGCCTGACCGCGCTGATTGGCCCATCAGGAAGTGGCAAAAGCACGCTATTACGCTGCATCAACCTATTAGAAATTCCTCAAGCCGGGAAGCTCCAGATCGGCAATGAAAGTATGACCTTCACCGGCAAAGGGCGGATTGGCCACAAGGATATACAACGAATTCGCCAACAAACCGGCATGGTGTTTCAAAACTTTCAACTTTTCCCTCACCTCACAGTCATTGAAAACATTATGGAAGGGTTAATCTGGGTTCAGAAATGGTCACGTGAACAAGCTAAACAGCGAGCGCTTGAACTACTGGAAAAGGTTGATATGTCACACAAGGCCGATGTCTTTCCAACCACACTATCCGGTGGTCAGCAACAGCGCGTAGCCATTGCCCGAGCACTGGCGCCTTCGCCCAAAGTGTTATTATGCGACGAACCAACTTCCGCGCTTGATCCAGAATTATCACAGGAAGTTGTTGCCGTACTAAAGCAGTTAGCGAAAGAAGGAACCACAATGTTAATGGCTACCCATGATCTACGCTTGGCAGCTAACCTTGCCCACGATGTCATATTTTTAGAATCCGGGGAAATTGTCGAATCGGGAACGTCGAAAACGATTTTTACCCGCGCCCTTAAACAACGTACGGTAGAATTTGTTTCAACCTTAACCAATACTTTACCGGATTGGGAGATATAACCTACAGTTAAAATAACTTTGCCGTAATTGATCCAAGAATCAGTTGATGACCATCAAATAAATTTTTTAACAGTTTGGAGAAAGAAAATGAAAGCGTTGTTCACCACATTATTAGCGGGTATTATTCAATTCGGCATTGCATATTCTGCACATGCAGAGTCTGGCCTTGATAATATTAAATCAACAGGGGTATTCAAAATCGCTACCGAAGGAACTTACCCGCCATTTACCTATCACGATGCCTCAGGAGCTTTAACTGGATTTGATATTGATATTGGCCGCGAAATCGCACGACGTATGAATGTCAAAGCCGAGTTTACCGAAGGCAAATGGGATGGGCTTATTGCCGGGCTGGATGCTAAACGCTATGACGCGGTACTCAATCAGGTCGCTATTACGCCAGAACGCCAAAAGAAATATGACTTTTCCGCACCGTATATCATATCTAAAGCCGTACTTATCACCCGGAAAAATAATGACAATATAAAAACGTTTAGCGATCTGAAAGGTAAAACCTCCAGCCATAGCTTAACCAGCAATTATGCCCGGTTGGCAAAACGTTTCGGTGCGGAAATCGTTCCTACCGAAGGATTTAATCAGTCCATCGATCTGGTTGCTACAGGCAGAGCTGATGCCACTATCAACGATAATCTGTCCTATCTCGATTTTAGGAAACACAAACCCAATGCACCGGTAAAAGTTGTCGCGACCGAACCCAATGGCGATCCAGTCGGTGTGCTAATTCGTAAAGGTGAACCGGAACTACAAGCCGCTATCGATAAAGCACTAGCCGATATCAAAGCCGATGGCACCTATCTACGCATTTCCACTCAGTATTTCGGTACCGATGTTTCCAAATAAGAAAATAACCGCCTCTGCTTGCAAGAGGTGGTTTTCTCTTAATAGTTGCATAGCAATGACATAGCTTAGAATAGCTACTTAATATATGAGTCGTGAAAATTAACACAGAATTCTGAATGCATTCTGCTATCCATGAGAACAATCAGAATTCTGCACTTTCCCTTAATTAAATTAGTTTAAATTTCACCACCTTTTTAGCATCTATATAGAAACGCAACGTCTTGTTCCCTCCTCCTGAGCTTTCACCTTCTACATCCTTTGCATTTTTATAGCTGAAAATCTTACCCTTATGATACTTTATTTGATCCTTACCTGGAGGATTTTTAAAGTCTTGAAAAAACCAAATAATTTCTGGCTCACCATCTATCGTTATACGAATAGCCTTTTTACTCTCATCCTGCGCCCCAATCCACGGTACCCAGAGATCACCTACCCATTCAGAATTAATATTAACAGTATGCGTTTTGTTATTATCTTCGCCTACCACAACATAGATTTTCTTTTGGGTATTATTAATAATTTTCCTAATATTACTTACATTAGCCATTTGAAATACCTTCTTTAAATTAATACTATTTTATTGACGTAATTAAGATCAATATATAAGACCTTTCCATTAAGTTGCTAATATAGAGTAAAAAACCATGTCAATCATATGAATATATCCTAATAATCAATTACATCCATTTCCGATTAAATTAACACTTTTACACCATTTACCAGCATCTGTACTATAAATGATAGAAATAATTATCTGAAATTTCTTTTATATAAGAGAATTGATGGTAATAGAAATAACCACTATCCTGCTGTCATATTGGAGTCATAATAGTAAAATAGCCTTATTTATTATCAGACAAAGAGAATATACAAAAGAATAATTTTTTCCAATGTCATAATTAACACCCCAAACTCTTATCCACACATCAATTAAATATCCGCGTACAAATCTTCAATATCACAGATATAACCGACAAGGTGAGATAATAACTTAATTATATGAATATAAAATAATTTTTCGTCACCCTACCATTCTATTCACATCTATGGAAATACTAATTCTCATACTGTCAATTTCAAAAATTATCATACTGTTCTGTTAAAGATTTTACTCATTCCATAGTAAAGTCTCAGGTCATTACTATTAAACTAGCTAACAGACTAAAACAGCATAAGGAGCTGCAATATGAGTCATTACAATTCTGCAATTAACCGAAATACTCCATCTGTCAGCGTACGAGATAATCGAGGGTTAAATATCCGTACGCTGGAATATCTGCGTACTCAAGCCAATGAAACCAATAGCAACGAATTGATCACTCGCTATGAATTTAATATTCAAGGATTTCAAGTAAAAAGCACGGACCCACGTAGATATAAAAATCAGAGCGGTTCAAACTTCACTCGTACCTTTAGTCTCGCTGGTAATACGCTGCGTGAAGAAAGTATCGATGCCGGCCGAACAGTTACATTAAACGATATCGAAGGACGCCCAGTACTGACCATCAATGCAACAGGCGTTCGTCAAACTCATCACTATGAAGGTAATACCTTGCCCGGCCGCTTGCTGGCTGTCACCGAGTCAATACAAAAGAACGAGAAAACTACGGAACGTCTTATTTGGGCAAACAATACCGATGCAGAGAAAAACCAGAATCTCGCCGGGCAATGTATACGCCATTATGACACGGCGGGATTGGTACAATTGGAAAGTTTGTCCTTAACCGGCGCAGTTTTATCACAATCCCGTCAATTAATAGCCGACGATCAGGAAGTTGATTGGCGCGGTGATGATGAAAATAGTTGGCGTACAAAACTGAATGACAACATATTCACTACTCAAAATAAAACTGATGCCATTGGTGCTCTGCTAACCCAAATCGATGCCAAAGGAAATATACAGCGGCTGGCCTATGATGTAGCAGGCCAATTGAAATGTAGCTGGTTAACATTAAAAGGCCAATCCGAAAAAGTTATTGTGCAATCTATTACCTGGTCAGCAGCCGGACAGAAATTACGAGAAGAACATGGTAATGGCGTTATTACGGAATATACCTATGAACCAGAGACTCAACGATTAATTAACATTAAAACTCGCCGGACTAAAGATAGTACAAAACCACTACAGGATTTACGTTATGAATATGATCCTGTTGGCAATGTGATCAATATTCGTAATGATGCAGAAGCAACCCGATTCTGGCGTAATCAGAAAATAATACCGGAAAATGCGTATACCTATGATTCTCTGTACCAACTCATCAAAGTAACCGGCCGCGAGATGGCTAACATTGGTCAGCAAGGAAGCCAGCTCCCCCCTTTAATTACCCCTCTTCCTACCGATGACAATACCTATACTAACTATACTCGCACTTATACCTACGACGATAGCGGCAACCTGACACAAATCCGGCATAGCGCTCCGGCAAGTAACAATAACTACACCACAGATATCACCATTTCAAACCGCAATAACCGTGGTGTCCTCAGTACCCTCACCAACGATCCCAATCTCGTTGATGCATTCTTTGATGCAGGTGGTCATCAAACCAGTCTGTTATCAGGACAATCCTTAAACTGGACACCACAGGGAGAACTACAACAAGTGAACCAAAGTGGTAACAGCGCGCGCGAATGGTACCGCTATGACAGTGATGGAATGCGGCTATTGAAAATAAATGAACAGCAAACACCCAATGCCACGCAACAACAACGAGTCACTTACCTGCCAGGGTTGGAATTACATACCACTCAAAGCGGCGCCAATATCACCGAAGACTTGCAAGTTATTGCTGTCGGGCAAGCAGGAAGAACACAAGTACGCGTTCTACACTGGGAAAAAGGCCAACCCACTGGCATAGATAACGATCAAGTCAGATACAGCTACGATAATCTTACACACAGCAGCGAATTAGAACTGGATATGCACGGGGAAATTATCAGTTGGGAAGAGTATTACCCCTATGGCGGCACCGCAATATGGGCGGCAAGAAATCAGGTTGAAGCTGGTTACAAAACCATTCGTTATTCAGGCAAAGAGCGTGATGCAACAGGACTGTACTATTACGGCTACCGTTATTATCAACCGTGGGCCGGTAGATGGTTAAGCGCTGACCCGGCTGGAACAGTAGATGGCCTGAATTTATACCGTATGGTAAGAAATAATCCAATGACTGGCATAGATGAAGATGGACGTATATTTAAAACCGTAGCAACAGGCGCATTAGGCGTTGGCGGTATAGCATACGAACTTTACAAACATAAAAATCAACAAGCTGAAAGACCTCAGATGCCATCTCCTGCTTCTGAATCCTATGGTGATCAACAAGTCAGCAAAATCACCCAAAAAGCGAGTGCTTTAAAAGCAAACTATGACCCGATGAAGCAGATGGCCCATAACATAGCGGGACGCAAAGAAGCCGCAGAACATCTCGCGCAGGGACAAGTCCCTGGCGCTCAAGCAATAAAAGAAGGGGCAAGTTTAGTCGCGGCTGCCGGAGAATTTGCCGCGGCTGGCAATATAGGTGAACTAAACAAAACTGAGCTAACAAAAGCCGCCGGCACCGACGCAATTAATAATTTTAGCCTCACCTTCGACGGTATAAAAAAGGTATTTAAGGCAGGTGCGGCTACTGCTACCGTCACCCCAGAAAAATTGGAAGAGCTGCAAAAAGCAACTGATGATTTAAAAGAGGTCGCAACAGATACGCTAATTACCGGGGCATCGCTGGGTGCAACGGTCGGCGCCACACTGGATACAGCCGCCGCAGTCGTACCACACCCGGTAGCCAAAGTGGCGTTCAAAGGTCTGTCATTCGCGTGGAAAGTGACCGGCGTTGTTCACACCGCAGAAGAATTAAGCAATCTTGCAGAAAAACATAAGGATCTGGTTTCTAATGAGCTAGGGCAAGAATTAAAAAGGGAAGTCACCGAAGCAAACCAAATTAGGAGGGGAACCATTCTTTCAAAAGTCAGAGAACACGGTTTGATAAAATAGTCTATTAAATGCAATAGTCCTTATTCGCCAAAGCAGATAAGGACTATTTTGTTTTGAATCACATGTATCAATCACGACCAGAGCTAATACAGGATTCTTAACATATTGATCATACTAATGAAGTCTACTCTCACCCTGCTCCGGCAAATCATCTTCATCTTGCTCATCAGGATCTTCGAAGTAAGTGCCCCAACCATCATAATTAATGCCAATTTTTTCAGCCAGATTCACCAACTGTTCAACCTGGGCATCAATCAGTTCTGCATTCAATCCACACTCACTGATAACATCACAACACATCAGAATCGTACCATCTTCGACTTCCAATTCTTCTGCATCAGTCACTTCATAACCCAGTTTAAAGGCTTCAACCGCAGCCTTTTCCAACAGGCTAAAGTCCTCAGCAGAAAAGTGATGTTCAATGGCATAAAGTGCATCAGGATCACTACCATCTTCCAGTAATTCTTCAATAATAAGGCGCGTTTCTTCGCGTTGTTCTTCTAAGTCTCTTTGATTTGCCATACCAAATATCCTCAAGCAGTTGGCCGTCCCAATACTCATTCTCCCACACCACAGGCGGGCTAACCACTGTTTACATCAAAGAAATCTAATACGGAGTTGAAATTGCATTTTTATAGATATAGATTGAATTTAAATGCAAACAATAAATACGGAGACACCAAACAATGAATCCGTTCCACCAGCGTCATTTCTTAAGGTTACTTGATTTTTCCTCAGCAGAAATTCATGCCTTGCTAAAGCTAGCTGCTGAATTAAAATCGACTAAAAAATCTGGTACAGAAAAAGCCCTGTTAACAGGCAAAAACATCGTGCTGATTTTTGAAAAAGATTCCACCCGTACCCGCTGTTCATTTGAAGTGGCAGCTTACGATCAAGGGGCAAATATCACCTACCTCGGCTCCAGTGGTAACCAGATTGGTCATAAAGAATCGATCAAAGATACCGCTCGTATACTTGGCCGTATGTATGACGGTATTCAATATCGCGGCTATGCCCAGACAATCGTTGAATCACTGGCAAAATATGCCGGTGTTCCGGTATGGAATGGACTAACAGATGAATTTCACCCTACTCAGCTACTGGCAGATCTGCTAACTATTCAGGAACATCAACCAGAGAAACCATTGTCAGAAATCAAATTCGCCTACTTGGGGGATGCCCGTAACAATATGGGTAATACCATGCTAGAAGCCGCGGCACTAATGGGCATGGATGTTCGATTGATTGCCCCTGAAAAGTACTGGCCCAATGCCGCGCTGGTTACTGAATGTCAGAAACTGGCTGAAAAAACAGGAGGTAAAATTACTCTGACGGAAAATATAGCCGAAGGGGTTAAAAATACTGATTTTCTTTATACCGATGTCTGGGTTTCTATGGGCGAGCCAAAAGAAGTTTGGCAACAACGAATTAACCTCTTGAAACCTTATCAAGTGAATATGGATGTGGTGAACATGACAGGCAATCCACAGGTAAAATTCCTGCACTGTCTGCCGGCATTTCATGATGAAGAAACGATATTAGGCAAACAGCTCGCGGCTGAATTTAATATGTATGGAGGGCTGGAGGTTACCAATGAAGTTTTTGAATCAGAGCACAGTATTGTGTTTGATCAAGGAGAAAATCGCCTGCATACCATTAAAGCGGTAATGGTGGCAACATTAGCAAATGATCTTAAAATTTAATTAGTTGAGATATCGGCAGGATTATGTCTTTAAAGATATGATCCTGCCAATCTTATTTTTCTTCGGTCAAATAGTTGCTGTAAGATTTTTCACGAGTATAATGCGCCACAATTTGCCGGGAGAAATCATGAAAGACAGCGCTTATTTTTGTCATCAAGCACAACTGCCTGAAAGAGGGCAGCTAGCCGTCATTGTTTTCCCGTTGCTAAACCAATCATTTAACGCCCCTCAATGAGGGGCTTTTTTTTGCCCGGTAATCAATTCATGATCGCCACCCCGGATGTCAGCATTAGAGGAGAGTGAAAAATGGCTAATCCGTTATATCGCAAACATATCATCTCAATAAATGATCTGAGCCGCGAAGATCTGGAATTGGTGTTGCAGACTGCTGCCGCACTGAAAGCCAGACCACAACCTGAATTGCTGAAGCCCAAGGTTATCGCCAGTTGTTTCTTCGAAGCCTCCACCCGTACTCGCCTCTCTTTCGAAACAGCAATCCAACGCCTTGGCGCTTCAGTTGTCGGTTTCTCAGACAGCAGTAACACCTCTCTCGGTAAGAAAGGTGAAACGCTAGCCGATACTATTTCCGTTATCAGCCAATATGTTGACGCCATCGTGATACGCCATCCACAGGAAGGCGCCCCACGTCTGGCTTCTGAGTTTTCCGGCCACACTCCGATTATCAATGCCGGTGACGGCGCCAATCAACATCCGACTCAAACCTTGCTGGATCTGTTCACTATTCAGGAAACTCAGCAACGGCTGGATAGTCTGAATATCGCTATGGTTGGTGATCTGAAATATGGCCGCACTGTCCACTCGCTATCACAAGCGCTGGCGAAATTTAATGGTAATCACTTTTATTTTATCGCCCCAGAAGCATTGGCAATGCCAAACCATATTCTGCATATGCTGAATGAAAAAGGTGCGACCTATAGCCAACACGCTAATATTGAAGAAGTATTACCGGAACTAGATATTCTTTATATGACTCGCGTACAAAAAGAGCGCCTTGATCCATCCGAATATGCCAACGTAAAAGCACAATTTGTTCTGCGCGCCTCCGATCTGATCGGAGCGAAAGAGAACCTTAAAGTTCTGCATCCGTTGCCACGTATTGATGAAATTACTGTCGATGTAGATAAAACACCCTATGCCTATTATTTCCAACAGGCAGAAAATGGTATTTATGCTCGTCAGGCGCTATTATCTTTAGTTTTAAATGAATGATTAAAATAGAGAAAGTACTTTTTTATCCACAAATATAATGGGTTATTATTTTCTTTTGGAATAGCGATTAATCAGTCTGTTTACCACCTTCGGTATCAAAAACAAATTCGATGCGGCGCCAAAATACGTCTTGCCCAGTCAGTGAGCAAGACCGTATTTCCGGACAGTAAAGCACATAAAAACCGTCACTTTTGTCTACTCGCTGCCCGGTTCCCTCCTTTGACAACAAAGGAGGGAAAGTAAAATAATCTAATGAAATAAAATTATAATTTTTGGGGCTGTCCTAGATAAGTAATTTGATCTAGGATATCCAAATGAGAAAAAGTCGGATTAGCCAATACAAGCAAAAACGTCTTCAGGAGCT